>NZ_CEXPNT010000001.1:188065-189884 GCF_982709265.1 Candidatus Marivariicella framensis
GACTATAACTGGAAAGAGTTTGCTACTGAAGCATCTTTTGAAAAAATGAAATCAGAAAGGAAAGAATATTCAGAATCATGGAGTCAAAACATGAAGAATACTGGGTATACTTTTAGAAATATTCATGAAGCACTAGAAAATGCTGGAGCAGTTGGACTGATTAGTTCAAATTGGTCTCGAGGATTTGGATCTAATAAAATATTTAGTGCAAGAACTAAAAAAATTCCAACTATTGATTTAGAACTTGAAGATTACACGATGGTTTATAGACTATCTGCTAGAGGACAGAAGCCAATTATTAAAATTACAGCTGAATCTAAAGAATTAGGGGAAGTTCCTACATTTAATACTATTGCAGAAATTAAAGGTGTTGATAAACCAAACGAATATGTTATTTTATCTGCTCATTTTGACTCATGGGATGGGGGAACAGGGGCTACTGATAATGGAACAGGCACTCTTGTAATGATGGAAGCAATGAGGATTTTAAAAAAAATATACCCAAACCCAAAGCGAACGATACTTGTAGGTCATTGGGGAAGTGAAGAACAAGGTCTCAACGGGTCTAGATCATTTGTGGAGGACCATCCTGAAATTGTAGAGAATGTTCAAGCTGTATTTAATCAGGATAATGGTACAGGAAGAGTTATTAATATTTCAGGTCAAGGATATCTATATGCTTATGATTACATAGGTAGATGGTTAAATCAGGTTCCTGAATATGTAAGCCAACATATTGAAACTGATTTTCCTGGAATACCAGGTAGGGGAGGTTCAGATTATGCTTCATTTATTGCAGCTGGTGTTCCAGCTTTTAGTCTAAGTTCTTTAAACTGGTCTTATCGGAATTATACGTGGCATACAAATAGAGATACATATGATAAAATTATTTTTGACGATGTAAGGAATAATGTAGTTCTAACAGTAATATTAGCATATATGGCCTCTGAAGATATTGAATTCGCCTCAAGAGAAAAGATTACACTGCCTTTAAGTAAACGTTCAGGTAAACAAATGGAATGGCCTTCAAAGAGGCTTCCAAATAGAAAAGGTGGTCAATAAAATAATAATCAACATTTTTTATGCTGAAGAAAAAATTACACTCCCATTGTGATAATTATATTCGAGAAAAATTAAAAGTATTAGAGAAAAGAAAAAAAGAACTAAAACTCGCATTAGAGTCTGAAGATAAAAGCTCTGCAGGAGATAAACATGAAACTGGCAGAGCAATGATTCAAATTGAAAGAGAAAAACTTGGAAAACAAATCTCATTAAATGAACAAGTTTTTAAAAAGCTTATTTCGTTTGAGAAAAATATAAATACTGATGTTGTATGTTTAGGCTCGATAGTTATAACTGATAATTTAAATTACTATTTATCGATACCTGCAGGATTTTTAAAAATTGAGTCAAAAATGTATTATTTTGTATCTCCTATAAGTCCAATAGGCATGTTGCTATTAGGTAAAAAAATTAAAGATCAAATTTACTTTAATAAAAGAACAAGTAAAATATTAGAGATTAAATAACTTTAAAAGCTTATTATTCAAATATGAATTTTTATATTTTACTTAAGGCTTCTTTAATATCGTTAATTAAATCTTTATGGTTTTCTATACCAATTGAGATTCTAACCAATCTTTCATTTATACCAATAGCTTCTTTTGTTTCTGAAGAAACTCCAGCGTGAGTCATTGTTGCTGGATGTTGAGCAAGGCTTTCTGTGCTCCCAAGGCTTACGGCGAGTTTAATTAACTTTAAATTGTTTAAAAAGGTGAATGCTTCTTTTTCGCCTCCTTTTATCTCAAAGGCTATTAAG
>NZ_CEXPNT010000002.1:0-55559 GCF_982709265.1 Candidatus Marivariicella framensis
GAAAAACCAGTTCCAGTAATTGCTATTGGAGAACCGGCATCTTCAGGGGTTAGTGTTACGTTTAATGAAATAGGAAAAGTTTGTTCAATACATCCATCCGGGCGTGTTATCTTTGCATAAACCACATCACCGTTGACTGGACTTCCCCTTGTAAAACTTTGACTAGATTGCTGACCAGTACTTGCATTATTTACAAAAAAATTATAACCATTTGATCCAATACCTCCAGAGGAATTAAAAGTTACCGATTGATCGCTACAAACCTCAATATACTTTGAACCTGCAATAACCCTTGGAGCCCCAAAACTCATAGTTGATGACTCAGTTGTAGAGGCGTTAAATGCTGTGCCGGAGACTGCACCCGTTATTCGAATAACATTTTTATTATTAGAATTTAAATCACCCATGTTTACAGCACTATAGGCCGCATTATTACTTATATCAACTGCTATTGCATCTGCCACTTCAGTAACTTCTGAAACAGTTCCTGAGGCGACAATTGTTGTAAAAGCAACAGTGCCAAGAGTGATAACATATGTTGATGTTGAAGCTCCAGTCTGAGCCCCAATGGTACCTAATTCAATATCAAGGATTTGTTGTCTAACAACCTGAGTAAAAGAAGGGGTGAGTAGGTTATTAGAAACATTGTTGGGACTTACTGTAATGTTAGCAAAACCACTGTCTATAATTGTTGAAGGGGAGGCGTCTAAATAGACCTCCACGGCAAAACTATTAGCCCCAGAATTTATCATATTAATGGTTTGTGTAACAGCAAAAGAGACGCCAGCACCAATATTTCCAGCAGGAGCATCCAAAATGTAAACAGCATTATTAGCACCTGAAACTGTAATTCTTATTTCAGCAATGGTAGTAGTTAATGTAGCTGCAGTATTGTTTTTTAAAATAGCAGAAAAAGAATATGATGATGATGGACATGCATCAGATATATTAGGATTAGGAAGTGCTTGACCTTGAAAAGATTCAAAACTAATATCTTGACCATAAGAACTGCTTGAACAAAACAATAATGCCAAAAATACTACACCAAATATGTATTTAAATAAACTTTTCAAATCTTTCTCACCGATATTGTTCTCCAATTTAACGCTTAATTACTAATTATAGTATAAAAAGGGGAGGGTTTATTGCATAATAAAATTACATAATTATGACTACAAATCATTCCAAAGTCTAAATGAATTCAAGTTTCTTATTAAAGTTGTACTTTTATTGAACTTTGAAAGCAAAATTTTACATACTATTATTAATTATTTTCTCAACTAGTTGCTCGCAGCAAAATAGCGTTGAAAAGGATGAAAAATTATTGAGTTTATTACTTAACAACAGCATACAAAAATCAGAACACGCAACGATAGATATAATCTACAATCCTGCTCCTTCTAACTTCAAGAATATGACGGTAGAGTTTGATTTTTTTCAGATAAATTTTGTTAATAAAGATAGTTTACGAACCGAGGTTAGATACTTCGCCGTTATTGATGGAGAAATATATAGGATTGGAAAAGGGCCTGATTGCATAATTTTTTCAAAGGAAATAAGGTGGAACTCAAAAGGAGAGTTGATCTCTAACTTTAAAATGTGGTATGAAAAAAATTCAATTGAAAACGAATTATACACTAAAAAACCTGAGGGAGCATTGAAAACTTACAATAATGAAATGGTTACGGACAATTCTTTGCCTGAAAATATTAAAAAAGTTATTTGCAAATAACTATATGAAGTTTTTGCTTTTCATCCACTCATCATTGTAGATTTTTCCGATGTAACGACTACCAGAGTCATGAATTAAAACTACTACTACATCTTCTTTCTTTAACTTTTTCTTTAACTGTAAAAGACCCTTGATCGCTGCTCCACATGAATTTCCTGCAAATATACCCTCCTGTTTTGCTAATTTTCTTGTATAAACAGCCGCATCTTTATCAGTGACTTTTTCAAAAAGATCAATCAAACTAAAATCAACATTTTTTGGGAGAATATCCTCCCCTATTCCTTCAGTACTGTATGGATAGACCTCATTTTTATCAAATATCCCTGTCTCATGATACTTTTTAAATACTGAACCATAAGTGTCTATTCCCCATATTTTTATATTTGGATTTTTTTCCTTTAAATATTTTCCTACACCCGATATCGTCCCACCGGTTCCAACACCAACAACAAAATGAGTTATTTTTCCATCAGTTTGATCCCATATTTCTGGACCAGTTTGTTCATAGTGTGCCGTTGTATTTGAGGGATTATCGTACTGATTGACGTACCATGAATTTGGAGTTTCTTTACCCAAGCGTTCTGAAACACTATAATAAGATTCAGGATCATTAGCAGGAACATCTGTCGGACAAACAATCACCTTTGCTCCCATTGCTCTTAAAACATCAAATTTCTCCTTGGATTGTTTATCTGTTGATACACAGATCAACTTATAACCTTTAACTATTGCAGCTAACGCAAGTCCCATACCTGTATTCCCAGATGTACCTTCAACTATCGTACCTCCTGGTTTTAAAAGACCTTTTTTTTCTGCGTCTTCAACCATTTTAACTGCCATTCGATCTTTTACAGAGGAACCCGGATTAAAATATTCTAATTTTACTAAAACCTGAGACTCAATACTAGATGTAATGTTGTTTAGCCTTACCATTGGAGTATTACCAATAGTTTCCAAAATATTATTTGATATTTTCATCTATTCCTTTAAAATAATTAACGTTTTCTAATGTTTTTACTTGGAGACATGCTGCTTATTATTTTAGTTGGAAACCAAAGCAATAAAAGACAAACAAAAATAAGGCTTAAATTAATATAAAACCACTCAAAAAAATTCAATTCTACTGGAGCCACATTAACATAATAAGTTGCAGGATCTAGTTTGATCCACTCAAAATATTTTTGTGAAAAATAAAAACCTAATGCTAAAAAATTTCCCAACAAAACCCCTTTAATGATAATCTGAAACCCATTCCACAAAAATATTTTTTGAATTTGAAAATCCTTAGCTCCAATAGTTTTTAGTAGTCCAATCATTGAAGCTCTTTCAAATATTAATATTAATAACGCGGTTGCAATATTGATTACTCCAACAAACAACATTATGATTAAAATAATCAAAATATTTAAATCAAAAAGAGCTATCCATTGAAAAATATTTTTAAATCTAGACTTTAAAGTAATGACATCGATATTAAAAGGAAGAGATTTGTATAATTTATTTGCTGTAGCTGTGTCTTTATCATTATTTTTTAAAAATACTTCAATTGCACCAACCTCTTCATCAGACCAGTCATTCAATACTCGAATCTGGTTTAAACTTCCTAAAACATAAACTTCATCAAAATCAGAAAAGTCAGACTCGTAAATACCAACAACTTTATATTTTCTTTGATTAGGAATTAATTGAGAATTGTCTCTTTTAAAATATGCAATAGGTTGATCCCCAATACTCATGTTCAGTCTCTTTGACATGTGTTTTGATACAATTATTTCGCTACTATTTATTTTGTTTAAATCAGGGAATCTACCCTCAATCAAGAATTCTGAAAAAATTGATTGATTAAAACTCGAATCTATCCCTTTAAAAACAATCCCCTCATAGCTGTCATTAAACTTAATTAAACCTGCTTTATATGCGACTTTTTGATAATCTTGAACATTATTTAAATCATTTAAAACAGAAAAATACTTTTTATCCATTTTAAAAGGATTTATAGATATCTGTGAAGTATTATTTTCAAAAGTAGAAATCACTAAATGTCCATTAAAGGCTGCAGTTTTTTTAGATATGGCTTTTTGCAAACCTCTTCCGGTAGCAACTGAAATAATAATAGATGCAATCCCTATAGTCACAGCTAATATTGCAATTTTTATTATACGAGATGAAACATTACTTTTGGAAATATTAGATTGCCTTATACGGTTAGCTAATAAATAGGTTATATCCAAAATTGATTTTTTATGACTTTCAATCTCAAAAATACGGTTTTATTATTTGTATTTGTTTTTAGTTTTTCTTCTGGTTTTTGTCAAAATGAGATTTTAACTGGAGCAGATCAATATGATGAATACATTCCATTTTTAAAAAATAAGACTATCGGAATTGTAGCTCACAAAGCTAGTAGGGTAAACAATGAAATCCATTTAGTTGACTTTTTAGTAGAAAATAAAATTAAAATTAAAACAATATTTGCTCCAGAACATGGATATGATGGAAGAGCAGATAACGGAGATTTATTATCTGATAGTAAAGATCAATCAACTGGATTAAATATAATTTCTCTTCATGGAAAAACTAAAAAGCCTCTTCCAGAGCATCTTCAAGGAATTGACTTAATGGTATTTGACTTACAGGATGTAGGAGCTAGATTTTATACATTTCTATCTACTCTTCATTATGTCATGCAAGCATGTGCAGAGGCAAATATTCCAGTTTTACTTTTAGACAGGCCAAATCCAAATGGACATTATGTTGATGGACCTGTTTTAGACATGAAGTTTAAGACCTATGTTGGAATGCATCCAGTCCCTATTGTTCACGGGATGACTTTGGGAGAATATGCTTCAATGATTAATGGTGAAAATTGGTTGGGGAAAAATCTTAAATGTAATTTAAGAATAGTTAAAATAAAAAACTACACTCATAAAACTAAATATATTTTACCAGTTAGACCTTCGCCCAATTTACCAAACAATCAAGCTATATCTCTTTATCCCAGCTTGTGTCTTCTTGAGCCGACTACAATAAGTATTGGAAGAGGTACCGAAAAACAATTTCAAATTTACGGTCATCCCAATTTTCCGAAATCAAAATTTAAATTCAAACCAGCTCCAAACTTTGGCTCTAAAAGCCCAAAATGGAATGATAATATATGCTTTGGAGTTTCACTAGAAAAAATTGAAATTTCAGATCAGCTAAATCTTGCTTGGTTAATAGACGCATACAATAAACTTCCAAAAAATTATATTTTCTTCAAAGATAGTTTTGAGAGAATTGCAGGAACAGATAATCTAAGAAAACAAATCATAAATAAAGTGTCCATAAATCAAATAAGAAAAAGCTGGGAACCTGGACTTGAGAATTATAAAAAATTGAGAAAAAAATATCTAATCTATCCTGATTATGATTGACCTTCTTGGAAATGCTATATATAATTACCATTTAAAAAAAAACAATCATCCGTTAATTACATGGACTAGCTATACAGATAAAGAAGTCCTAGACTGTAAGTACTTTTTTAGGAAATATGACGAAATGCCCCTTATTGAAAAAAAGGCTCTTGATCTCTCAAAAGGAAAAACTCTAGATGTGGGGTGTGGAGCAGGTTGCCATAGCTTATATCTTCAAGATTTTAAAAAACTAAATATGACATCAATTGACATTTCAAAAAAGTGCATTGAAGTATCGAAGTTATTAGGCTTAAAAAACACAATTAATCAGTCTTTTTTTAAACATAAAAATTATAAATACGATACAATTTTATTTTTAATGAATGGTGCTGGTATATGCAAAACATTAGACAGGCTTGAATTACTATTAAATCATTCCTCAAAACTACTTAATGAGGATGGTCAAATCTTAGTCGATAGTTCAGATTTAATTTATCTTTTTGATAAAGATTTAGACGGAGGAGTTTGGGTTAGAGGTGATAAATATTATGGAGAACTAACATACAGTTTAAGTTATGGTAAACAAGTAGAAAAATTTCCATGGCTTTATGTAGATTATGAAAAATTAGAAGAAGTAGCTTTAAAAACAAACTTTCGTTGTGAGAAAATAGTTAATGGAGAAAATCATGATTATCTAGCGAAGCTTACTAAGGTATATTGAGGTATTTATGAGTTTGTAATGACACCTTCCATTTTGTATTTTTCATAACATAGTCAACAATTTCTGGCATTATTTTATCTCGTCTACTCCACTCTGGCTGTAAAAACAATTTACATTTATCATTAACTTTCTTTGCCTGAGTTTCAGCAAAATTAAAATCATGTTTATTGTAAACTATAATTTTCAATTCATCTGCAATTTCATAAGCAGAATTATTAGGCTCCTTATTCTTTTTTGGAGAAAGACAGAACCAATCCCAATACCCAGTAACATTATATGCTCCAGAAGTTTCAAGATGTATTTGAATGCCTTTTTCTTTAAGCAGTTTAGTCAAAGGATCCATATTCCACATCAAAGGTTCTCCTCCTGTGACCACAATAGTATTAGAAAAAAATTTAGCCTCTTCAGCAATTTTAGAAATACTTGTTGGAGGGTGTAATTCTGCATCCCAGCTTTCTTTAACATCACACCAATGGCATCCAACATCACAGCCGCCGATTCGAATAAAGTATGCGGCACTTCCTTTATGATACCCTTCCCCTTGAATAGTATAAAAAGCTTCCATAAGCGGGAGCATCTTACCTGATTTCACGTCATCAAAATTAATGCTCTTTTTCATGTTAACAAAGATAGTCTAATGAGATAAACCGAGTCAAAAAAATATATAACTTTAGTATATGAAAAAAACCCCTCCATTTCATCTCGCTATTCCGGTTGATGATCTTTCTAAAGCAGTTGATTTTTACGAAAATGTATTAGGCTGTGTTCCCGGAAGAAAAAGCAGTCACTGGGCAGATTATAATTTTTTTGGCCACCAGTTAGTTGTTCATGTTGACCCATCACATAATTCAAAAAAACATCATAATGAGGTTGATGGAAAATCAGTTCCTGTTCCTCATTTTGGAGTAGTTCTTCCCTGGGATGATTTTGATGTTTTCGCAAATAAATTAGATGATTGTGAACAAATTGAATTTATAATTGCTCCATACCTTAAATTTGAAGGTTTATCAGGAGAACAAAAAACATTATTTTTTTATGATCCAGCAGGAAACGCTTTAGAATTTAAAAGTTTTAAAAATATTGATCAACTTTTTGCAACATAAATATGGCTTGGCTTAATTTTCTTGATATAACTTTTGATGGCATTTGAAAAAAAACTAATCTTTTATTTCACAAGCCAGTAAAGTGTTCTTCAACAACATAGCTATAGTCATTGGACCCACACCTCCGGGAACTGGAGTTATATAGCTTGCCTTTTTAGAAACATTTTTAAAATCTACATCACCTTTAATAACATAACCTTTTGAATTAGTTTTGTCAACAACTCTAGTTATTCCAACGTCAATAACAACAACACCTTGCTTGACCATGTTTTCTTTTATAAATTCCGGAATCCCAAGAGCTGAAATAATTATATCAGCTTTTAAGCTTAATTCTTTAATGTTTTCAGTTCTACTGTGAGCGACTGTCACAGTCGCATTTCCATAAGAACTTTTTTGACTCATTAAAACGCTTATAGGCCTCCCAACTATATTACTCCTGCCAATAACAAGACAGTTTTTACCTGAAGTCTGAATATCGTATCGTTTTAATATTTCCATTATTCCAAATGGAGTTGCAGGAATAAAAGAAGGAAGCTCTAGCACCATTCTCCCAAAGTTAGTTGGGTGAAATCCATCAACATCTTTATGGGGATCTACCATCAATAAAATTTTTTCTTCATTAATATGCTTTGGAAGGGGCAATTGAACTATATACCCATCAATATTTTTATTTTCGTTAAGTTTTTTAATTTCAGTTAAGAGATTATTCTCACTTATTGTGTTTTCTAGACGAATTAATGTCGACTCAAATCCAACTTGTTTACAAGATTTCACTTTACTTCCAATATAAGTAAGGCTTGCTCCATCATCTCCAACTAAAATAGCTGCTAAGTGAGGCTTCTTCATGCCAGAGGACAACCTAACATCTACAGATTCTTTTATCTCTTCTTTGATTACATTTGAAAGATATTTTCCATCTAGAATTTTCATATATTATTTCTGATTTTGAAACATTTGCATCATCTGTTTACCTTTTCCTCCTTGCATCATTTTCATCATTTTACTCATCTGATTAAACTGTTTTATTAATTGATTTACTTCATCTAAATCTCTACCTGAACCATTTGCAATTCTCTTTTTTCTACTTGGATTTAAAAGGTCAGGAAAAGAGCGCTCTTTAGGGGTCATTGAAGATATAATAACTTCTATATTTTTAAATGCGTCCTCATCAATTTCTTGATCACCTACCATTTTATTAGCTCCTGGAATCATACCAACAAGATCCTTAATGCTTCCCATTTTTTTAATTTGATTTATTTGACTTAAAAAGTCATCAAAACCAAATTTATTTTTAGCTATTTTTTTATTTATTTTTCGAGCTTGATTTTCATCAAATTGGTCTTGAGCTCTCTCAACAAGTGAGATTACATCTCCCATTCCTAGAATTCTATCAGCCATCCTTTCTGGGTAAAAAACATCTATGGCGTCCATTTTTTCTCCAGTTCCTATAAACTTAATAGGTTTGTCAACCACATACCTAATTGAGAGTGCTGCACCTCCCCTTGTGTCACCATCTAATTTTGTTAAAACAACCCCGTCAAAATTTAATTTATCATTAAATGATTTTGCAGTATTAACCGCATCCTGTCCGGTCATTGAATCAACCACAAATAGGGTTTCACTAGGGTTGACAGCTTTATGTATGTCTGAAATTTCTTTCATTAACACTTCATCAACTGCTAATCTTCCAGCGGTATCAATAATTATTAAATCATTTTTTTCTTTCCTTGCAATTTCAATTGCTTCTTTGGCAATTTTAACTGGATTCTTTTCCTCAATATTTTTAAAAACAGGGACTCCAATTTCGTTTGCAAGAATCTCAAGTTGTTCAATTGCTGCTGGTCTATAAACATCACATGCCACAAGGAGTGGTTTTTTTGCTTTTTTTGATTTTAAATATTGAGCTAGTTTAGCAGAAAATGTGGTTTTACCTGACCCCTGAAGACCACACATTAAAATTATAGACGGGTTTACTGATAAGTTAATATTATTAACTGATGACCCCATTAATTCAGCTAACTCATCCTTAACAATCTTCACCATTAACTGTCCTGGCTTTAGACTTGTTAAAACATCTTGACCTAATGCTTTTGATTTGACTGAATCAGTAAATTTTTTTGCAATTTTATAATTAACATCTGCATCTAACAGAGCTCTTCTAACTTCTTTAAGAGTTGCTGCAACATTAATTTCAGTTATTTTTCCATGCCCTTTTAGGACCTGAAATGCTTTATCAAGTTTTTCGCTGAGGTTATTGAACATTTGCTAAAGTTAATATAAACTATTGTTTTTTATGAAATGAAAATCATAGATTTTTTGAATAAATTTTAATTGAATTTAGCCTACATTCTTTCTGGAACTTCGATTCCTAACAAAGAGCATGAATTTAAAATAGTATGTCCAACTTTTTGAATTAAAGTTAATCTGAAGTTTTTTATATTTGAATCACTCTCACCAAGTATGGATATGTTTTGATAAAAAGAATTAAAAACTTTTACTAAATCATAAAGGTAATTTGCAATTAGTGATGGACTATAAGATTCTCCTGCCTGTTTAACAATACCTGGATACATTAATAATTGTTTTAGTATCTCTTTTTCTTTATTATCAATTTTCATTTTTATGTCAGAATTCCATTTAATTTTTTTTGCACTTCTTAAAATAGATTGAATTCTTGCATAAGCATATTGGATAAATGGGCCAGTATTTCCATTAAAGTCAAATGACGCTTTGGGGTCAAAGAGAATTCTTTTTTTCGGATCTACTTTAAGAATAAAATACTTTAAAGCCCCCAGACCTATCTGAAGAAAAAGTTTTTGAGGATCTTCTACATCTTGAATTCTACCATGTTCTTCAGAGATTTGGTTAGCAGAGTTTCGCATTGTAGTGATTAAATCATCAGCATCAACTACGGTTCCTTCTCTACTTTTCATTTTACCTGAAGGAAGGTCAACCATACCATAACTTAAATGAAAAAGATTTTTTGACCAATTGTATCCCAGTTTTTTTAGAATTAAAAATAACACCTTGAAATGGTAATCCTGCTCATTTCCAACAGTATAAACCATTCCATCAATTTTTGAATGATCTAAGAAACGCTGATAAGCAGTACCTAAGTCCTGTGTCATATAAACAGAAGTTCCATCTGATCTTAAGAGTAATTTTTCATCTAATCCGTCAGATTTTAAGTCTACCCATACAGATCCATCTTTTTTAGAATAGAAAACTCCTTTAGAAACACCCTCTTTAATTAACTTTTTACCTAAAAGATAAGTGTCACTTTCATAATAATATGAATCAAAATCAACACCTAACATTTTGTATGTATCTTCAAAGCCATTATAAACCCAATCATTCATTTTATTCCAAAGCTCTCTTACTTCCTTATCGTTTGCTTCCCATTTTATCAATAGATCTTGAGCTTCCATGAAAATTGGGGCATTAGCTTTTGCATATTCTTCAGTTTGACCGTCTTCTAATAATGTGTTAACTTGAATATTATATTCTTTATTATATAAAACATAAAACTTACCCACAAAATGGTCACCTTTTACGCCAGCATCTAGCGGATTTTTATTTTCTCCAAAAAGCTTCCATGCAACCATTGATTTACAAATATGAATCCCTCGATCGTTTATAATTTGTGTCTTTATTATTTTATTACCATTAGCTTTTAAAATTTGAGAAATAGAATACCCAAGTAAATTATTTCTTATATGACCCAAATGAAGAGGTTTATTCGTGTTTGGAGATGAGTATTCAACCATTATTAAATTAGCATCATCTTTAGGCTCTGTATGGCCATATTTTAAATCGTTTTTAACTTTATCTAAAAACAAAATATAAAATGAAGAAGTAATTGTTAAATTCAAAAAACCATTAACCACATTAAAATCTTTAATTAAATCCGATTCAGATTTCAACTCAGAACCAATTAATTCACCTAATTGCTTAGGATTAATCTTTATTTGTTTTACTAAAGGAAAAAGAACTAAAGTAATATCTCCTTCAAAATCTTTTCTTGTAGATTGAAATTCAAAGTTTTTAACAGAAACTTTAAACGTTGTTTTTACAAATTTTTCAACTATTTCGCTTATTTCTTTTTCCATATCTAAAATATCTGATAAATATAATTAAACTCATGTTATTGCTGGCATGAGTAATAATAAAGTGCTATTTTTAATTAATTATGTTAATTAATATTTCATATAATAATCCTTTAATAAAAAAGAAAATAAACTTAGCTATTGGATCTCCTTTTTCTTTGAAAGAAAGATGGAGTAAAAAAGGGATAGGATCTCCAAGACTTTTAATTGAAGAGGCCTCTATTAATATTCATAATTTATTAGTTCTTGATCAAAATTTAAATTCTTGCAACATAGAATTACGGCCAAAAGGAATTATAGTTAGATTTAGGAGTATACTTGAAACATATGGCTTAGTAATTCCTTACTATAAACTAAAGCTATATAAAGGTAAAGCACAGCAATACTCAATATATAATGATAGCACTTTCATTAAAGTTCAAGCTACAAAAAAGGAAATACATTCATTTTTTAAAAAAATTACCAAAGAAAAAACAATACTAAGTCTAGAAAATCCTAACCTTTAGATTTAGTATTTCTGGATATACTTCCATTATATATTTGACGGGGGCGACCTATAGGTTCTTTATTTAATCTCATCTCTCTCCACTGGGCTATCCAACCAGGGAGTCGACCGAGAGCAAACATTACAGTAAACATTTCAGTTGGAATTTCCAATGCTCTATATATAATACCTGAATAAAAGTCAACATTAGGGTACAGCTTCCTATCTACAAAATATTTATCATTCAATGCTTCTTGTTCTAGGTTTTTAGCAATATCAAGAATTGGATCTTCAATACCAAGATCTTTTAAAATACCATCTGCTGTCTTTTTAATAATTTTTGCTCGTGGATCAAAATTTTTATAAACCCTATGACCAAAACCCATCAAACGAAATGAATGATTTTTATCTTTAGCCTTTTCCATAAATTTACTAGCATCTCCTCCGTCTCTTTTAATCATTTCCAACATTTCAATAACTGCCTGATTGGCACCTCCGTGCAACCTTCCCCACAAAGCAGAAATACCAGCTGAAATTGAGGCAAACAAACCCGCTTCAGAAGAACCTACAATCCTTACCGTTGAAGTAGAACAATTTTGCTCATGATCAGCATGTAAAATTAAAAGTTTATTTAAAGCACTCGTTATAACTGGATTACTTCTATATTCCTCATTTGGATTTTTAAACATCATTTGAGCTAAATTTTCAACATAAGGAAGTGAATTGTCTGAATAGTTTAGAGGCAATCCTCTAACCTTTCTGTGAACCCATGCAGTAAGTACAGAAAATTTAGCAATTAACTGAACAATTGCATGATACATTTTTTCTTCAGAATTAACATCAACGGACCCTGGATTAAAAGAAATCAGAGCAGAGGTTAATGAAGCTAAAACTCCCATAGGATGAGCTCCATGAGGAAAACTCTTTAAAATACTAGTAATATCTTCATGAACTAGGCATTCTTTTCTAATATCATTTTCAAATTTATTTAATTCATTTGATGATGGCATTTCTCCAAAAATTAATAAATAAGAAACCTCAATAAAACTTGAATTATTAGCTAAATCATCAATATCATAACCCCTATACCTAAGAATTCCATTTTCACCATCTAAATAAGTTATGCTACTTATACAAGATCCCGTGTTTTTATAGCCAGGATCCAAAGTAATAAGTCCAGTTTCAGATCTTAACGTTTTAATATCTATACCTACTTCACCTTCTGTTCCTTGGATAAGAGGAAATTCGTATTCTTTATCTTTATAGTTGAATTTTATTTTTTGTCCCATGCTTTATAATACATTTATTTTTTCAAATGAACTAGCTTTTCTTTAAGTTAAATGCTTTAAATCCAGGATAATAAGCTTTATCCCCTAATTCCTCCTCTATTCGAAGAAGCTGATTGTATTTTGACATCCTATCACTCCTTGAAGCTGATCCTGTTTTGATTTGACCAGTACCTAATGCTACGGCAAGGTCTGAAATAGTATGATCTTCTGTTTCACCAGACCTATGTGACATCACAGAAGTAAAACCGGCATCATGAGCCATTTGAACAGCTGCTATTGTTTCAGTTAAAGTACCTATTTGATTAACTTTAATCAAAATAGAATTAGCATAATTCCCGTCAATTCCCTTTTTTAATCTTTTAACATTAGTAACAAATAAATCATCACCTACTATTTGGACGTTTTTCCCAGTCATTTCAGTTAAATATTTCCAACCTTCCCAATCATTTTCATCCATTCCATCTTCAATAGAAATTATAGGATATTTGCCCGCTAGTTTCGATAAATATTCAGCTTGTTCTTTTGAATTTCTAATTTTTGCTTGTTTACCTTCAAATATTGTGTAATTGTATTTTCCATTTTCATAAAACTCTGAAGAAGCACAATCAAGAGCAATTTTTACATCAGAGCCTGGCTGATATCCTGATTTTTTTATTGCTGAGATAATAGTGTCAAGAGCATCTTCAGTTCCTTCTAATTTCGGAGCAAACCCACCTTCATCTCCAACTGCTGTGCTAAGGTTTCTTGATTTTAAAACTTTTTTTAGATTATGAAAAACTTCAGTTCCAATTTGTAAAGCATTAGAAAAGTTTTTTGCTCCAATTGGTATAATCATAAACTCTTGAAAAGCTATAGGTGCATCCGAATGAGAACCACCATTTATAATATTCATCATTGGAACTGGTAAAGTTTGAGCACTTTCTCCCCCAATATGTTTATATAAAGAAAAACCAGATTCTTTTGCTGCAGCCTTGGCAACTGCTAATGAAACTCCTAAAATTGAATTTGCTCCAAGATTAGATTTATTTTCAGTTCCATCAAGATCAATCATTAATTGATCTATTTCTTTTTGATTAAAGACAGATAATCCAACTACTTTGGAAGATATAATAGAATTAACATTTGCAACTGCTTTTTTAACTCCCTTTCCCATATAATCAGTGCCTCCATCACGTAATTCAACAGCTTCATGCTCACCAGTTGAAGCACCTGAAGGAACGGCTGCTCTTCCCAGTTTTCCATTTTCTGTTACTACGTCAACTTCTACAGTAGGATTCCCTCTAGAATCAAAAATTTGTCGCGCATGAATTTTTGTAATTAAGCTCATAGTTTATAAATTAATGATTAAGAAGAAAAGTTTTTAATTGATTCTATAAATTTATCAAACAAATAGTTTGAATCATTTGGTCCTGGCGCTGCTTCTGGATGGTATTGAACTGAAAAACAGTTTTTAGATTTAATTTTAATACCTGCAACAGTATTATCATTTAGATGCGAATGTGTTATTATTATATCTGGATTTAATTCAGCAGCATTTCTATCAACGGCAAATCCATGATTTTGAGAAGTTATCTCACCTTTTCCTGTTTCATGATTAATAACTGGATGATTTATGCCTCTATGACCATTAAACATTTTATAAGTAGGAACACCGTTTGCTATAGCAATTACCTGATGTCCTAAACAAATTCCAAAAAGGGGTAGATTTTTCTTAATTATTTCTTTTGCAATATTTTGAGCTTGCAATAATGGTTTTGGATCCCCTGGGCCATTTGATATAAAGTAACCATCAGGATTCCATTTTGAAAGCATTTCAAAAGATGAATTGTAAGGAAAAACTTTTACATAAACATCTCTTTTTATAAAGTGATTCAATATGCTTTTCTTTACCCCTAAGTCTAAAGCAGAAACTTTATACTTTGCATCAGGATTACCAATAAAATATGGTTTTTCAGTAGATACTTTAGATGCTAGTTCTAGACCATCCATATTAGGAAGGTTTTGCAATTCAATTATTAAATCGTCCAAACTTTCTAACTCAGTAGTAATGACTGCATTCATTGCACCATTATCTCTTATATAGCTAACTAACGCTCTTGTATCTACATCTGATACTCCAACTATTTTATTTTCTTTGAAGTAAGAAAGTAAATCTGCTTCAGCAGATGGCCTAGATTGGGTGTTGCTGAAATTTTTACAAATCAATCCTGCAATTTTAATGTTTCCGGATTGTGCATCATCGTTTAAAACACCATAATTTCCAATATGAGCATTTGTAGCAACCATTATTTGTCCATAATAAGAAGGATCTGTAAATATCTCCTGATATCCTGTCATACCAGTATTAAAACAGATTTCGCCAAAACCAGTTCCATCTACACCAATAGATTTTCCAAAAAATTTTGTACCGTCAGCAAGAACAACAACTGCCCTCTTTAGTGCTTTGTAACTCATAAAGTTTATTTAACAAATTAACATAAAAAAAAGGATAATCTAAAATGATTATCCTTTTCAATTATAATACTAAAAAACATAAATTTTAATTGTCTTTTTTATTAGTGACTGAATCCTCTTTTTTTTCAGACTCAACATCAGGTAAATTATCTTCAGTTGACTTCTTAGACTTTCGTCTTCTTGTAGACTTTTTCTTATTATCTGTGCTATTTGAATAAACTTCATTGAAATCAACTAATTCAATCATAGCCATATCTGCATTATCTCCTAAACGATTACCCATTTTTATAACTCTAGTATATCCGCCTGGACGATCACCAATTTTACTTGACACAGCTCCAAACAACTCTGAAACAGAAGTCTTGCTTCTTAATTCACTAAAAGCAAGTCGACGATTATGAGTAGTGTCGTTTTTGGCTTTAGTAATAATTGGTTCAATAAAAACCCTTAGTGCTTTAGCCTTAGTCACTGTTGTATTAATAGATTTATGCTCTATAAGGGAGCAAGCCATGTTTGATAGCATGGATTTACGATGGGCCTTTTTCCGGCCTAAATGCATTACTTTTTTTCCGTGTCTCATTTTATTTTATATAAAAGCGGTGACTTAATCTTTATCTAATTTATATTTTGAAAGATCCATTCCAAAAGAAAGTCCTTTTAAAACAACTAATTCCTCCAATTCTGTCAATGATTTTTTTCCAAAATTTCGAAACTTCATTAAGTCATTCTTATTAAAGGATACTAAATCACCTAATGTATCTACCTCAGCAGCTTTAAGACAATTAAGAGCTCTTACTGATAAGTCCATGTCTATAAGTTTAGTTTTTAAAAGCTGACGCATATGAAGTGATTCTTCATCATATGTTTCTGTCTGAGCAATTTCATCAGCTTCTAGTGTAATTCTTTCATCTGAGAATAAAAAGAAGTGATGTATTAAAGTTTTGGCCGCCTCTGTAAGTGCATCTTTAGGATGTATAGAGCCATCTGTAATGATTTCAAATACTAATTTTTCATAATCAGTTTTTTGTTCTACACGATAATTTTCTATCGTATATTTTACGTTTTTAACAGGAGTGAAAATCGAATCAATCGCTATTACACCAAGATCTGATGACGAGTTCTTATTTTCTTCTGCAGGCACATAACCACGTCCTTTTTCAATTGTTAATTCCATACTTAATTGAACACCTTTTTCAAGGTTACAGATAACATGCTCAGGGTTTAAAACTTGAAATCCAGAAATAAATTTTTGAAAGTCAGCAGCTTTTAATTGGTCCTGACCTCCAATATTAATAGTAACTTTTTCGTCTTCAACATCATCAATTTGACGTTTAAACCGAACTTGTTTTAAATTTAGTATAATGTCAGTTACGTCCTCAACAATTCCTTGAATTGTAGAAAACTCATGCTCTACTCCTTCGATTTTTACAGATGTAATTGCAAACCCCTCAAGAGATGATAATAAAACTCTACGAAGTGCGTTTCCAACAGTTAATCCATAGCCTGGTTCAAGTGGACGAAACTCAAATTTCCCTTCGAAATCTGAAGAGTCTATCATGACAACTTTATCGGGTTTTTGAAAATTTAATATAGCCATAGTGAATGCTTATTTTTTTATTTTGAATATAGTTCTACGATCAATTGTTCTTTTATGTTTTCAGGTATTTGAAGACGTTGAGGAATAGTTACGAAATTACCCTGAAGGGTATCTCTATTCCATGTTAGCCATTCATAAACACTTGAATTATTATCCAAAGAATTAATTATGATCTGTAATGATTTTGATTTTTCTCTTACTCCAATAACATCGCCAGGTTTGAGCTGGTATGATGGTATGTTTACAATATTGTCGTTAACAGTTATGTGACGATGCGAAACCAATTGGCGAGCTCCACTTCTTGAAGGCGACAAACCCAAACGAAAAACAGTATTATCTAAACGAGATTCACATAATTGAAGCAAAACTTCACCTGTAACTCCTTTAGACCTATTAGCTTTTTCAAATAAGTTTTTGAACTGACGCTCTAAAATTCCATAAGAATATTTAGCTTTTTGTTTCTCCATTAATTGAATCGCGTATTCAGATTTTTTTCCTCGTCGACGATTGTTACCATGTTGACCTGGAGGATAATTTCTTTTTTCAAAAGACTTATCTTCTCCGAAAATAGCTTCACCAAATTTTCTAGCTATTTTAGTTTTTGGACCAGTATATCTTGCCATTTCTTAGTTTTTAAATATTTGTCAGTTATGAATTAAGGTCTTATCCTTCGATAACAATACAAATACGGTTAATAATATTAGACACGTCTTCTTTTTGGAGGACGACATCCATTATGAGGTAGAGGGGTAACATCCACAATTTCAGTCACTTCTATACCATTATTATGAAGGGTTCTTATAGCGGATTCGCGTCCATTACCAGGCCCCTTAACATATACTTTAACTTTTCTTAACCCAGCTTCCTGAGCAACTTTAGCACAATCCTCTGAGGCAGTTTGAGCTGCATAAGGTGTGTTTTTTTTAGATCCTCTAAAGCCCATTTTACCGGCTGATGACCATGAAATCACTTCTCCTTTTAAATTTGTAAGAGATATTATTATGTTATTGAAAGAAGCATTTATGTGGGCTTGACCCGTTGCCTCTACAATGACTTTTCTCTTTTTACTTACTGTTTTTGCCATTGTTATGTGTTATTTAGTAACTTTCTTTTTATTTGCAATAGTTTTCCTTTTACCTTTCCTAGTTCGAGAATTATTTTTTGTTCTTTGACCTCTTAACGGAAGACCAGATCGGTGACGAACACCTCTATAACATCCAATATCCATTAATCTTTTAATGTTTAACTGAGTCTCTGACCTTAATTCGCCTTCAATCTTAAAACTTGAAACTGCATCACGAATACGACCTGTTTCATCGTCAGTCCAATCTTGGACTTTAATATCTTCACTCACTTTTGCTATTGCCAATATATTAGCAGCACGATTACGACCAACACCATAAATATATGTTAGTGCTATAACCCCTCTTTTTTGTTTTGGAATATCAACTCCTGAAATTCTTGCCATAATTTATCCTTGTCTTTGTTTGAATCGAGGATTCTTTTTGTTAATAACATATAAAGTGCCTTTTCTTCTTACAATCTTGCAATCGGCACTTCTTTTCTTAATTGACGCTCTTGTTTTCATTTAAATGATTATATATTAAAATCTGTACGTAATTCTAGCTTTAGTTAAGTCATATGGACTCATTTCTAATTTTACTTTATCACCAGGTAATAGCTTGATATAATGCAATCTCATTTTACCTGAAATATGAGCTGTAACAACATGACCATTTTCCAATTCAACTCTAAACATTGCATTAGATAACGATTCTATTATATTACCCTCTTGTTCTATTGCTGCTTGCTTAGCCATATCTATATTGTTGGAGTTATTGTTCTACGATTTTTTCCAGTTTTCATTAACCCGTCATAATGACGATTTAATAAGTAAGAATTAATTTGCTGAATTGTATCAATTGCAACACCTACCATAATCAACAAAGATGTTCCTCCATAAAACAATGCCCAACCTTGTTGCATTCCAATTAATTTAACGACAATAGCAGGAAAAACTGCAATCGCTGCAAGAAATAATGAACCTGGAAAAGTAATATGAGACATAACGGTATCTAAATAATTTGATGTTTCAACTCCTGGTTTAATTCCAGGAACAAAACCACCACTTCTTTTTAAATCATCGGACATTTTATTTGTAGGAACTGTAATCGCAGTATAGAAGAAAGTGAAAATTATAATCAACAAACCAAACAACACATTATACCAAAGTCCAAACATATCTGAAAATTCAGCTTGCATCCATTGACCAACATCAGAATTTCCTAAAAAACTACCTATATAGACCGGAGCAAACATTAAAGCTTGTGCAAAAATAATCGGCATAACCCCAGATGCGTTTAATTTTAAGGGAATGTATTGTCTTGAACCAGCAATATTTTGTTGAGAAGTTCCACCAGTAGTCCTTCTAGCATACTGAACCGGTATTTGACGGACAGCCATAACAAGTAAAATAGAAAATAAAATAATTACAATCCAAAGAACTAATTCAATAAGTACTAACATGAGACCTCCATTATTTTCACTAACTCTAGATATAAATTCTTGAGTAAAGGATAAAGGAAGATTAGCTATTATTCCAACCATTATAAGTAATGAGATTCCATTACCAATACCTTTGTCAGTTATTTTTTCACCTAACCACATCGCAAAAATAGTTCCTGTAACTAAAATTGTTACAGATGAAAAAAGAAACAAAGGACCTCTTCCAAGTATAAAGGCACTGTCAGGAACACCTAAAGCACTTAAACCAAACAAATATGCTGGCGCTTGTACAACACATATTGCAATAGTTAACCATCTTGTGATTTGATTAATAGTTTTACGGCCACTTTCTCCTTCTTTTTGTAGCTTTTGAAGGTAGGGTATTGCTATACCCATAAGCTGAACAACAATAGATGCAGAAATATATGGCATTATACCTAAAGCAAACACTGATGCATTAGCAAAGGCTCCTCCGGTAAAGGCATTTAATATTCCTAAAAGACCCCCAGCATCAGTTTTCTGAGCCAATGATGCGAGTTGAACTGAATCTATTCCAGGAATAACAATTTGCGCACCCAAGCGATAAACCAATAGCAAGAATAATGTAACTCCTATCCTTTTACGGAGTTCTTCTATATTATAAATATTTATTATGGTTTCTAAAAACTTTTTCATATTATTCTATACTAATAGCTTCTCCCCCTGCTTTTTCAATTGCAATTTTTGCAGTAGATGTAAATTTATGAGCCGAAACTTTCAATGAAGCTTGGATTTTTCCTCTTCCTAAAATTTTAACAAGATCATTCTTTCCTGCCAAACGAAGAGAGATTAAATGATCAATTGTCAATTCTCCTTTTATTTTTTTTGAATCAACCAATGCCTGAATAGTATCTATATTAACACCCGTATATTCTTTACGGTTAATATTTTTAAATCCAAACTTCGGAACACGTCTTTGCAAAGGCATTTGACCTCCTTCAAATCCTAACTTTTTAGAATATCCAGAACGAGACTTAGCACCTTTATGTCCTCTTGCAGCGGTTCCACCTTTTCCTGATCCTTGACCACGTCCAAGCCGTTTGCTGTTTTTATGTGTTGACCCAATTGCGGGTTGTAAATTACTTAAACTCATTTAATGTCTGTTTTTAAGCTTCAACAACTGAAACTAAATGTTCTACTTTTTTAACCATCCCTAAAATACTAGGTGAAGAATCATGTATAACCTCTTTACCAATTCCTCTTAAACCTAAAGCTTCAAGAGTTCTTTTTTGAGACTTAATTCTTTTAATACTACTTTTTACCTGTATAACTTTTATTTTTTCCATTTTAATAGATTAACCATTAAATACTTTATCGATTGATACTCCTCTTTGACTAGCAACTGTTTCTGGACTTCTAAGTTGAAGTAAGGCGTCAAAGGTAGCTTTTACAACATTGTGTGCGTTAGAAGATCCTTGTGACTTTGAGAGAACATTGCGAACTCCTACTGATTCTAACACAGCTCTAACAGCTCCACCAGCAATAACACCCGTTCCATCAGATGCAGGTTTTAGAAAAACTCTACCCCCTCCATATTTACCTTTTTGTTCATGTGGAAGAGTTCCATTTTTAATTGGAATTCTAACTAAGTTTTTCTTGGCATCTTCAATAGCTTTTGAAATAGCTACCGGAACTTCTTTTGACTTACCTAGTCCTTGTCCTATAACTCCATTTTCATCACCTACAACAACAATGGCGGAAAAACCAAATGCTCGCCCTCCTTTAGTTACTTTAGTTACACGTTGAACAGCTACTAGACGATCTTTTAAATCAAGCCCCGCAGGTTTAACATATTCGATATTACTATAGTTTTGATACATATATTTAATCTATTAAAATTTAAGACCTGCTTCACGAGCACCATCTGCTAATGATTTGACTCTACCATGATATAAATACCCACCACGATCAAACTTAACAGTTTTTACACCTGCTGCTATTGAGCGTTCTGCAATCAATTTACCAACCATCGCTGAATTCTCAATTCTAGATGAACCGGAAATATCTTTTTCTCTTGAGGATGCTGTCGCTAGAGTTGTTCCATTTTGATCATCAATTAATTGAGCATAAATCTCTTTATTACTTCTAAAAACTGCTAATCTGGGCTCTAATGAACTACCTGATATTGTTTTTCTAATTCTTTTACGAATTCTTTCTCTACGTTGTGTTTTTGTCAATCCCATGGTATAAAATTATGCTGATTTACCTGCTTTTCTTCTTATTTCTTCTCCAACAAAACGAACGCCTTTACCCTTGTATGGTTCAGGTTTTCTAAATGACCTAATCTTAGCGGCAACAAAACCGATCAATTGCTTGTCATGTGAGGTGAGTTTTATTCTAGGATTTTTTCCTTTTGCTGAAATTGTTTCAACCTTTACTTCAGGTGCAATATTAAAAACAATGTTATGTGAATACCCTAATGATAAGTCAAGAAGTTGAGCTTGATTAGTAGCGCGATAGCCCACACCAACCAATTCTAATTCTTTTGTAAACCCCTTAGATACCCCTTCAACCATATTATTGACCAAGGCACGATATAAACCGTGCTTAGCATTAGAGTCTTTTGTTTTAGAGGGATTTATCACATTTATAATACCATCATTGTTTTTAAAGTTTACATCAGAATATGGTTGAGATAACTCACCAAGCTTTCCTTTAACAGTTATCAAATTCTCTTGAATATCCACAGTTACTCCTTCGGGTATTACTATGGGATTATTTCCTATTCTAGACATTTATTTACAATTTCCTTTATTAATATACATAGCAAAGCACTTCGCCTCCTACATTTTGTTTTTTTGCTTGTTTTCCAGTCATCAAACCACTTGAGGTAGAGATTATTGAAATACCTAATCCATTTAACACTCTAGGAAGATTATCACTACCAGAATATTTACGTAAACCTGGAGTACTAATTCTCTGTAATTTTTTGATGACAGGGTCTTTAGTATTTGAATCATACTTAAGAGCAATTTTAATGTTTCCCTGATTATTTTTAGTTTCCTCAAATTTAAAACTAAGTATAAATCCTTGATCAAAAAGAATTTTAGTCATTTCCTGTTTTGTGTTGGATGATGGTATATCAACAACACGATGACCAGCACTATTCGCGTTACGAATTCGAGTTAAATAATCTGCAATTGGGTCTGTATTCATAATTTTTGTTTTTTTTACCAGCTAGCTTTTGTTACTCCAGGTATCAATCCATTATTAGCCATTTCTCTAAAAGTAACACGTGAAAGTCCAAACTGACGTATATAACCTTTTGGTCGTCCCGTTAACTTGCATCGATTGTGTAAACGTACTGGAGATGCGTTTTTTGGTAACTTCTGAAGAGCTTCATAATCACCTGCTTCTTTTAAAGCTTTACGCTTTGCAGAATATTTTGCTACTGTTTTAGCTCTTTTTACCTCACGAGCTTTCATTGATTCTTTTGCCATATTAATTTTTTTTAAATGGAAGCCCTAACTCATTTAATAATGATTTCGCTTCTTTATCTGTATGTGCATTGGTGACAAATGTAATATCCATTCCACCTATTTTATTAACTTTATCAATATTTATTTCAGGGAAAATAATCTGCTCAGTGACTCCAAGATTATAATTTCCTCGTCCATCAAAACCAGTAGCTTTTACTCCTTGAAAATCTCTAACACGTGGTAAAGCTACTGTAACAAGTCTATCTAAAAACTCATACATTTTTTCACCACGAAGAGTTACTTTCGTTCCTATGGGCATACCTTTTCTTAATTTGAAAGAAGCTACATCTTTCTTAGATAAAGTTGGAACAGCTTTTTGACCAGAAATTTGCGTTAATTCATCAACAGCATAATCAATAAGTTTTTTGTCTGAAACGGCTGCACCAACACCTTTACTTATAACAATTTTTTTTAGCTTAGGTACTTCCATTATATTTGAATAACTAAATTCATCCTTTAGAGAATTCACTATTTTTTCTTTGTACTCCTTTTTAAGTCTTGGTTGGTAGCTCATAATTATAAAACTTCATTTGATTTTTTTGAATAACGAACTTTCTTATCATCCTCAATTCGATAACCTATTCTCGTTATATTTCCGTCAGCGGTAAGGATTGAAAGGTTTGAAATATCAATTGATGATTCTTTTTCGACAATGCCTCCTTGAGGACTTTGAGCACTTGGCTTAGTGTGTTTCTTTACAAGGTTAATTCCCTCAACAATAACTCTACCTGTTTCAGAAATAATTTTAACCACCTTTCCCTCACTACCTTTTTGAGCACCAGCTACAACTCTTACATTGTCACCTTTTCTAATTTTAAATTTTTTCATTATTATAAAATTTATAACACCTCAGGTGCTAGTGAAACAATTTTCATAAACTGCTTATCTCGCAATTCACGAGCAACAGGACCAAAAACACGAGTTCCTCTCATCTCACCTGTTTCATTAAGCAATACACATGCGTTATCATCAAAACGAATGTATGATCCATCAGGTCTTCTAATTTCTTTAGTGGTTCTAACAACAACTGCAGTGGAAACTTGTCCTTTCTTTACTGTGCCAGCAGGGGTTGCATCTTTTACAGTAATAACAATTTTATCACCTACAGAAGCATAACGTCTTTTTGTACCTCCTAGCACTCTAATTGTTAATACTTCTTTTGCTCCTGTGTTATCAGCAACTTTAAGTCTTGATTCTTGTTGTAACATTTTATTTTGCTCTTTCTATTATTTCAACTAATCTCCAGTTTTTTGACTTACTTAAGGGACGAGTTTCCATTATTTTAACCGTATCACCGATATTACAATCATTTGTTTCATCATGAGCGGTATACTTTTTAGTCTTTAAAACGTATTTACCGTACATTGGATGTTTAGTTCTTTTAACTTCAGCAACAACAATAGATTTTTCCATTTTATTACTAGTTACTTTTCCAATTCGTTCTTTTCTAAGATTTCTACTTTCCATAATAGTTATTTCTTATTGGTTTATTTTTTAGCATTTTGTGCTGTTAATAAACGTGATATTGTTCTGCGAACATCTCGAATTTGTATGGGATTTTCTAAAGGCGAAATCGTATGTGTCATTCTTAAGTCGTTTAATTTTTTTTTAAATTCCTCTACTTTATCTATTAAGTCTTGTGCCGAGAGTTTTTCTATTTCAGTTTGTTTCATCTTTAATCAGTTTCTTTTTGATAATCACGAGCAATAATAAACTTAGTTCGAACAGGGAGCTTTTGAGCCGCAAGCCTTAAAGCTTCTTTTGCTATATCTAATGTTACACCAGCAACTTCAAACAATATTCGACCGGGCTTTACAACTGCAACAAAATATTCTGGAGCACCTTTACCTTTACCCATTCTAACTTCCAATGGCTTCTTAGTTATAGGTTTATCTGGAAATATTTTAATCCATAATTGGCCTTCACGTTTCATATGGCGCGTAGCGGCAATCCTTGCAGCTTCAATTTGCCTTGATGTTATAAAAAGAGAATCTGTAGATTTAATACCAAACATTCCATTAGATAACTGGTTACCTCTTTGAGAAAGACCTTTCATTCTTCCTTTTTGTGCCTTCCGAAATTTTGTTCTTTTAGGTTGTAACATAATACCTATGATTCAGTTTTAGTTTTTTCCGCGGCGCTGTTGACGACCTCCAGATTTATTATTATTTTTCGAATTTACTCCCGATTTTTTTTGCATTCCAACAAGTGGAGATAATTCTCTTTTTCCATAAACTTCACCTTTCATTATCCAAACTTTCACTCCCAAACGACCGTATGTAGTATGAGCTTCAACAAGTGCATAATCAATATCTGCTCTAAAAGTTGATAATGGAATACGACCTTCTTTATACGATTCACTTCTTGCCATTTCAGCACCATTTAATCGTCCTGAAATTTGAACCTTGATACCCTCAGCATTCATTCTTATAGATGAAGCAATTGACATTTTAATTGCACGACGATATGAAATACGATTTTCAATTTGACGAGCAATACTTGAAGCAACAAGTTTTGCATCTAACTCCGGTCTTTTAATTTCGTGAATATTTATTTGAACTTCTTTATCAGTAATTTTCTTTAACTCCTCTTTTAACTTGTCAACTTCTGAACCAGCTTTACCAATAATTATTCCAGGTCGTGCAGTCGTTATAGTTAGGGTAATTAATTTTAATGTTCTTTCAATGATAACATTTGAAACACTAGCTTTTGCCAAACGGGCATGAATATACTTACGGATTTTATCATCCTCAGCTAATTTATCTCCATAATCTCGACCACCATACCAGTTAGAGTCCCAGCCTCTAATAATTCCTAGGCGATTTCCAATAGGATTAGTTTTTTGTCCCATAATTTAATCTTCAATATTGTTTGCACCCAAAACAAGGGTTACATGATTTGATCTTTTTCTAATTCGATGAGCACGCCCCTGAGGAGCTGGACGAAGGCGTTTAAGCATACTTCCACTATCTACTTTAATTTCTTTTACAAATAACTCTGCATTCTCAACATCACCTTCTTCATTTTTGGCTTGCCAGTTTGAAATAGCAGAAAGCAATAACTTTTCTAACCTACGTGAAGCCTCTTTAGGGCTAAACTTAAGGATAGAAAGAGCTTTATCTATTTTCTCACCTCTTACCTGATCAGCTACAAGTCTCATTTTACGTGGAGATGTAGGACAGTTATTTAATTTTGCAAAGGCAATATTTTTTTTACCTTCTTTTGTGAGTTCAGCACTCTGTCTTTTACGATTTCCCATGTGCTTTATTTTTTACCTTTATTTTTTGCTCCAGCATGCCCTCTAAATGAACGTGTTGGTGAAAATTCACCTAATTTATGTCCTACCATATTCTCTGTAATATAAACAGGAATGTGAGTTTTTCCGTTATGAACAGCTATTGTTTGTCCAACAAAATCAGGTGTAATTAGTGATGCCCTAGACCATGTTTTAATAACAGCTTTTTTGTTATCTTCAATATTCTTGTGAACCTTAGCGTTTAAGCTATGATGAACATAAGGACCTTTTTTAAGTGAACGTGCCATAGTTTATTTTTTTCTGCGCTCAATAATGAACTTATTACTTGCTTTTGTTTTAGTACGTGTACGGTATCCTTTTGCAGGAATACCATTTCTAGAACGAGGGTGTCCTCCAGATGCACGACCTTCTCCACCACCCATTGGGTGATCAACAGGATTCATCGCTACTGGTCTTGTCCTAGGACGTCGTCCTAACCAACGTGATCTCCCGGCTTTTCCTGAAACCAATAATTGATGATCGGTATTGGAAACTGCTCCAATTACGGCCAAACAAATAGTTTGAATCAACCTGGTTTCTCCTGAAGGCATTTTGATTGTTGCAAATTTACCATCTCTAGCCATTAACTGCGCGAAGGAACCAGCACTTCGAGCTATAACAGCTCCTTTTCCTGGTTGTAGCTCGATACATGAAATTATGGTTCCAAGTGGAATTTTAGATAACGGTAAAGCATTTCCAATATCTGGTGTAGACTTATCACC
The DNA here is from genome assembly GCF_982709265.1 of Candidatus Marivariicella framensis. Classification (NCBI taxonomy): domain Bacteria; kingdom Pseudomonadati; phylum Bacteroidota; class Flavobacteriia; order Flavobacteriales; family Flavobacteriaceae; genus Candidatus Marivariicella; species Candidatus Marivariicella framensis. Next base: position 26,919 of record NZ_CEXPNT010000002.1, read on the forward strand.
TGATGAAATTTTTTGATCAACTTTCAAGCCATTTTGCGCTATGATATATCTTTTCTCTCCATCCGTATATTCTACAAGAGCAATAAATGAACTTCTGTTTGGGTCATATTCAATTGATTGTACGGTGGCGGAAATATCAAATTTATTTCTCTTAAAGTCAATAACACGATAACGTTTTTTATGGCCGCCACCACGATGACGAATGGTCATTTTACCTTTATTGTTTCTTCCTCCACTACGCTTTTTTGGCTCTAATAAAGTTTTTTCAGGTTTATCTGTAGTAATTGCATCAAAGCCATTTACTACTCTAAATCTTTGTGCGGGCGTTACTGGTTTTAATTTTCTAACTGACATCTATCTGTTATTATAAATTACTATAAAAATCAATTACATCACCGTCTGCTACCTGAACAATAGCTTTTTTTAATGCGTTCGTTTTTCCGTGTTGAATACCTGTTTTAGTAAACTTTGTTTTTCGCTCGGGACCATAATTCATAGTTCGAACTTTATTAACATTTACACCGTATGATTTTTCAACAGCTTTCTTAATCTCAACTTTGTTGGCTTTTGTGTCAACAAGGAATGTATAACGATTATTAAGCTCGCTATCTGATGTAGCTTTTTCGGTGATAATTGGTTTAATTATAATACTCATATACCTAAACTTTATTCAAAATTAATTCTAGATCGGCAATAGCACTTTCAGATAAAACCAAATTACCAGCATTGGTTATTTTGTAAGTGTTTAATTCTGAGTTAGTTATAACTTGAGAATTTTTTAAATTGCGCGACGACAAATATACATTTTTATTTTTCTCTCCCAATACCAGTAGGGATTTTTTACCCTCTAGATTTAAAGCCTTCAATACCTTTATAAAGGAAGAAGTCTTTGGTTCTGATAGCTGAAAATCTTCTAAAACAATGATTGACTTATCTTTAGCTTTTATACTGAGTGCAGATTTTCGAGCTAATCGTTTAACTTTTTTATTAACTTTTTGACTATAATCTCTAGGTGAAGGACCAAAAACTCTTCCTCCTCCTCTAAATAATGGATTTTTTATACTACCTGCTCTAGCAGTACCTGTACCTTTTTGCTTTTTTATTTTTCTGGTTGAACCAACAATCTCAGCACGTTCTTTGGATTTATGTGTCCCTTGACGTTTATTTGCCAAGTGTTGTTTGACATCTAAATAAATAGCATGATTATTAGGCTCTACACCAAACACAGAAGGATCAAGCTTTGCTTTTCTTCCGGTTTCTTTTCCTTCAATATTTACAATAGCTATTTCCATTATTTCCTTATTATTACGTATGCGTTTTTATGTCCTGGGACACAACCTTTTACAACAAGAATATTTTTTTCTGCAACAACTTTAACAACACGAAGGTTTTGCACTTTTACAGATTCGTTTCCCATTTGACCAGCCATTCGCATACCCTTAAATACTCGGGCAGGATATGATGCTGCACCAATAGACCCTGGAGCACGAAGACGATTATGTTGACCGTGAGTAGCTTGTCCTACTCCAGCAAAACCGTGTCTTTTAACAACTCCTTGGAATCCTTTTCCCTTTGATGTTCCAGAAACATCAACAAATTCTCCTTCTACAAAATGTTCTACAGTTATATGGTCACCCAGTTTATGGTCTTCACTAAAATTTTGAAATTCAACAAGTTTACGCTTGACAGGAGAGTTAGCCTTTTTGAAATGGCCGATAGCTGCATTAGAACTATTTTTTTCAGACTTGTCATCGAAACCTAACTGAAGAGCATCATACCCATCAATATCTTTAGTTCTGACTTGGGTAACCACGCAAGGACCAACTTCTATAACTGTACATGGAATATTTTTTCCATTTACATCATAAAGAGATGTCATTCCGATTTTTTTTCCGATTAATCCAGACATGATTACTATTATTTTTTTATTATACTTTTATTTCTACTTCTACTCCACTTGGTAATTCTAACTTCATTAGCGCATCAATTGTTTTTGATGAAGAGCTGTATATGTCTAACAAACGCTTGTAATAACATAATTTAAATTGCTCACGCGATTTCTTATTTACGTGTGGTGAACGTAATACAGTAAAGATTTTTTTGTTTGTAGGAAGCGGAATAGGTCCAGTTACTACAGCACCGGTTGTCTTTACTGTTTTTACGATTTTATCAGCAGACTTATCTACCAAATTGTGATCGTAGGATTTTAATTTTATTCTAATTTTTTGACTCATTGATGCTTAATTAAACGTTTTTTCCTTTTACATCAGCAATAACTGCCTCAGATATATGTGATGGGGTTTCGGCATAATGTGAAAACTCCATAGTTGATGTAGCTCTACCTGATGAAAGCGTTCTTAATGAAGTTACATACCCAAACATTTCAGATAGAGGAACCAGAGCCTTTACAACTTTCGCTCCCGCTCTATCGTCCATAGCACTCACTTGACCACGACGACGGTTTAAATCACCTACTATATCACCCATATTGATTTCTGGAGTTAAAACCTCTAACTTCATGATTGGCTCCATTATTACTGCTTTTGCTGCTTTTGCAGAATTTTTAAATCCTAGTTTAGCTGCTAACTCAAAGGAAAGAGAATCTGAATCAACCGCATGAAAAGACCCATCTTTCAATGTTACTTTCATAGAGTCAACTTCAAAACCTGCCAAAGGACCATTATTCATTGACATTTTAAATCCTTTTTCTACTGAAGGAATATATTCTTTAGGAACATTTCCTCCCTTAATAAGATTGACAAATTCTAGTCCTGGCTTACCTTCTTCAGCAGGCTCAATTTCAAATACAATATCTGCAAACTTACCTCTACCTCCTGATTGTTTTTTATAAATTTCTCTATGTTGAGCTTTAATGGTTAAAGCTTCCTTATATTCTACTTGAGGTTGCCCTTGATTTACCTCTACCTTAAATTCTCTTCGAAGACGATCAACTATAATATCTAAATGTAGTTCACCCATTCCAGAAATAATTGTTTGTCCGGAAGCCTCATCAGATTTTACTTGAAAGGTCGGATCCTCCTCAGCCAACTTAGCTAAAGACATTCCTAATCTGTCAACATCTGCTTTAGTTTTGGGTTCAACTGCAATTCCAATTACTGGATCAGGAAAGTCCATACTTTCCAATACAATAGGGTGTTTTTCTTCCGTAAGCGTATCGCCTGTTTTAATATCTTTAAATCCTACTGCGGCACCTATATCTCCCGCTTCGATATAATCAATAGCATTTTGTTTGTTAGAATGCATTTGATAAATACGAGAAATTCTTTCCTTATTACCAGAACGGTTATTTAAAACATATGAACCGGCGTCAAGTCTTCCAGAATATGCGCGAAAAAATGCTAAACGACCGACATAAGGATCAGTAGCAATTTTAAATGCTAATGCCGAAAAAGGTTCTTTTGCATTTGGCTTTCTTGAAATCTCAAGGTCTGTATTTGGATCAGTACCAGTTATAGCCTCTTTATCCTGAGGTGAAGGTAAATAACGACACACGGCATCTAATAAAAACTGCACGCCTTTGTTTTTAAATGAAGATCCACAAATCATGGGTATAATACTAATTTCCTGAGTAGCTGCTCTTAAAGCATTATGAATCTCATCTTCAGTTATACTGTCCGGGTCATCAAAAAACTTCTCTAATAGAACTTCATCATATTCAGCAACAGCCTCTATTAGTTGATTACGAAGCATTTTTGCCTCTTCTTTTAGATCAGAAGGAATATCAACAACATCAAATGTTGAGCCGTAATTATCATCATGCCATACAATCGCACGATTTTTAACTAAATCAACAATACCTTTAAAATGTTCTTCATCACCAATATTTAAGACTATTGGAACGGCATTTGATTTAAGCATGTCTTTAACTTGCTTACATACTCCTAAAAAATTAGAACCTTGACGGTCCATTTTGTTAACAAATCCTATACGAGGAACTTTATAATTATCAGCTAAACGCCAATTTGTTTCTGATTGAGGCTCAACACCATCTACGGCTGAAAATAAAAAAACCAATCCATCAAGAACTCTTAATGATCGGTTTACTTCAACTGTAAAATCAACGTGACCAGGGGTGTCTATTATGTTAAAATGATATTCATTAGCATCAGATTCATCTTGTTCTTTTTCTGAAGGAAATGACCATTTACAAGTTGTGGCTGCTGAGGTTATAGTGATTCCTCTTTCTTGTTCTTGCTCCATCCAATCCATTGTTGCCGCTCCATCATGAACTTCTCCAATTTTATGACTAACACCTGTGTAAAAAAGAATTCGCTCTGTGGTGGTTGTTTTACCTGCATCAATATGAGCAGCAATTCCAATGTTTCGTGTGTATTTTAAATTTCTTGCCATTTTAAATTATATGTCTGAAATTAAAATCTAAAATGAGAAAAGGCCTTGTTTGCTTCGGCCATTTTGTGAGTATCCACTCTTTTCTTTACAGCAGAACCTTCTTCTTTTTCAGCAGCAATACATTCATTTGCAAGCCTAAGAGCCATTGATTTTTCATTACGCTTGCGCGCAGAAGTAATTAACCATTTCATAGCCAGAGAAACTTTTCTGTCAGCACGAATTTGCATAGGAATTTGAAATGTGGCACCTCCAACTCTTCTACTCCTAACCTCGACATGAGGCATTACATTTGATAATGCATCTTTCCATATTTCAAGAGCCGTTTTCTCCTCTTCCTCTTTCTTTCTTTCGTCTATTATATTAATAGCATCATAAAAAATTTTGTAAGCGGTTGATTTTTTACCATCCCACATAAGATTATTCACAAACCGAGTAACTAATTGATCTTTAAATTCTGGATCTGGTAGTAATGGTCGTTTTTTAGCTTCTCTTTTTCTCATGGTTAATCGTTGAAGAAATTATTATTTTTTAGGACGTTTAGCTCCATATTTGGATCTTCTTTGAAGTCGACCTTCAACTCCTGCGGTGTCAAGAGCTCCACGTACTATGTGATAACGAACTCCAGGCAAATCTTTTACTCTTCCACCACGAACTAACACGATAGAGTGTTCTTGAAGATTGTGTCCTTCTCCAGGAATGTATGCATTTACTTCTTTTCCATTGGTCAATCGTACACGAGCAACTTTTCGCATAGCTGAATTTGGTTTTTTCGGAGTGGTAGTATATACTCTCGTACATACACCACGGCGTTGTGGACAGGATTCTAAAGAAGCAGATTTACTCTTCTTAGTATTTGTCACTCTTCCTTTTCTTACTAATTGTGCAATAGTTGGCATATATTTTTTATCAATTTTTATTATTGAAATCCCCTTTTTGGGCGTGCAAATGTAGAATATTTTTTTTGTCTTTCAAATCCAAAAATGGTGTTTTTTAAAAAAATAATGATATTTAATGGTTGATTAAAAGCAGTAAGTTTATTTTTTTTAAAATTTGTCAGTAAAAATAGACAAGTTATTTTATTGATTTATTGATATTTATAAAAATTTAAAGACTTGCTATGTCTGATAATTATTGTAAATCTAACCTGTTTAAAAAATAAATTAAAAGGCATTAAACCATTTGCCTTAATTAGTGTCCATTATATAAGTATAAGCATTTAGTCAAGATTATTAATAACCATTTCAATTGTCTCAAATTTATTTTATAAGTTTACGCACGAAAAAAATACAATGAAAAAATTTTTTACTTACTCAAAGTTTCACCCAATATTAATCTTACTAATTAGTATAAATATTTATTCTCAGCAAGATTTAACAGACACAAGGAGCATGGACGCCCTCACTGATTTAAAAAATCGTCGAGCTAGAAAAGCTACTCCACCTAAAGGAGTTAAAGGCACTTACTACTTTAGTGAAAACTTTCAATTATCAACAGTCGTATATTTTGGGGAAGAATTAAAAGACAAAACATTGTTAAGATACAATGCTGCAAATGATGAAATTGAAATGGGAAACAGCACTACACAAAAAGATGCTGAGGAAATACTTTTAAAAAGCGCGAAAGTTAATGCCATTATTGATAATGAAGAATATAGACTATTACCTCACCGGTTAAAAGAATCTAATTACCCTGTTATTGGATATTTAGTTGTTTTAGTTGACAACAATAAATATTCATTATATATAAAGAGAAAAAAAGTTTTTATGAAAGCAGTTGAAGCTAGAACTTCACTGGACAGATCTTTCCCTCCAAGATTTGTTGATGATGTATCATATTATTTTAGCCTAAAAGGAAGCACACCCCTACCTTTAAAGGTAAGCAAATCTAATCTTCGAAAAATATCTGGAGAAAATGGGGCTAAAGTTAAAGCCTTCATTAAAGATAATAATATTAAAATTAAGTCTTTAAAGGGTTTGATTCAAGCATTTGACTTTATGAATTCATTATAAGTTGGATACCCCATAATGTAATTTAACCTATTTAGGTATACTAACATTACTATTTTAAACTGCCCCCCCATTAACCCGCTAGTAATCAAAGTCAAAGAATAAATTTTTGGTTTTTCTTAACATGAAAGAGTTAATTTTTGGTTTTTCTTAACATTTAGTCTATATTTATAGCCAATTTTTAATTGAAAATAAATATTAATTAATCAAACTTTAAAGTATGAAAAGCTTATTAAGACTGATAATGGTTACTTTGATAATGACGCAAGTTGCGTTTGCGCAAAAAACTATTACCGGTGTGGTCTCTGATGACCAAGGTATGCCGCTCCCAGGAGCTACAGTTCTTGAGCAAGGTACTAGCAACGGTGTTTCTACCGATTTTGACGGGAATTATTCCATTGAAATAGCTGAAGGCAATGTTCTTGAATTTAGTTTTGTTGGATATGAAACTTCAGCAATAACGGTAGGTGCCGACGATCAAATTAACGTATCGTTAGCCCAAGGCAATGAATTAGAAGAAGTTATCGTAACTTCTCTTGGTATTAAGCGTGAGAAGCAAGCCTTAGGGTATGCTGTTTCGAAAGTTGATCAAGATCAACTAGAGCAACGCTCTGAAGGAGATATAGGACGTGTCCTTGCTGGTAAAGCATCTGGTGTACAAATCACTAATGCTTCTGGTGTCTCTGGATCTGGAACAAGTATAGTTATTCGTGGATTTAACACGTTTAGCCAAGGTAACCAACCTCTATTTATAGTTGATGGTATTCCTTTTTCAAGTGATACTAATGCTCAAGGTAGTTTTGTTGATGGAAACAGTGGATCTTCACGATTCTTAGACATTGACCCAAACAACATTGAGACTGTTAGTGTATTAAAAGGTCTTGCGGCTTCTAACCTTTATGGTACTCAAGGTCGTAACGGAGTAATCTTAATCACAACTAAATCAGGAAGTACTGCTGGTTCAGGTGCTGCTAAGAAAACCGAAATAACTATTAACACCTCTTATTTTAATGTAGAACTCGCATCTCAGCCAGATTACCAAATGCAATATGGTAATGGTTTTGATCAATCATTTGGATGGTTCTTCTCTAACTGGGGTCCTAGCTTCGATGAAGGTGGTCCTGCAGGATGGGGTGGACAAAGTTCAATTAATGGATCTGGAACATGGGCTTCTTCGCTTATTGGACCAAATGCTGGACAAAATGTTACTAAAGGTTATTTAAAACACCCATACGTAACTCAAAGTAGCGCTACTGGAACATATGATATTCTTGAACTTATTGGTCTTAATCAAACCTCTGAATACAAGTGGCAACCATACGATAGTGTTGGTGGCTTCTTTCAGACTGGTCACACTGCCTCTACAAACATGAACATGCGTGGAGCAAGTGATGATGGATCTATTTCATATAACATTAACTATGGTAATCTTGAAGACCTAGGATTTACTCCTGAAAACTCTTTAAGAAGAAATACTTTAAGTTTTGGAGGTCGTGCTAATTTATCTAATGGATTTGTAATTAACGGAACATTAAACTATACAAACACAAACTTTAAATCTCCTCCAGTTGCTGCTGGATATGGATCTAACGTAGGTGGTGAAGGTGCTTCTGTATTTGCAAATGTATTTTATACTCCACGTTCTGTAGACTTAGTTGGTCTTCCTGACACTAACCCTGTTACTCAAGGTTCTTTATACTATCGTAATAACAATGGTATTCAGAATCCAAATTGGACTGTCAAAAACGCGGCAAACACTCAGTTAGTTGATCGTGTATTTGGTGGAGCAAATATTTCTTATAACCTAAGCGATAATCTTAGTGCATCATACCGTTATGGAATTGATGTTTATTCTGAGAATAACGTTAATTACGCTAACAAAGGTGGTAAGACAGGTAGTTTAATCAACCAAAATGGTATCTATGAAACTTGGAATAACAGAAAAAGTATCAATGACCATAACTTATCTATAGCAGGTAGCTATAAGGCAGGTCCGCTTGGAATGGACTTCACTGTTGGTTATACAACTCGTGGTGACACATACGACAGAAACGGAACTAGATCAATTGGTCAACAAGTTTACGGAGTACTTCGTCATTTCAATTACGAACAACAAGATGAACTTCAATATTTCGAAAGAAGAAACATTAAAGGTCTTTATGGACAAGCTTCTTTTGATTATAATCGTTTTGCATACTTAACAGTATCAGCTCGTAAGGATGAAGTATCTAACCTTTCAATGGAAAATCGTTCAATCGTTTATCCATCTGCAAGTGTATCCTTCCTTCCAACTTCTGCTTTTCCATTTATTAAAAGTGATTTGATAAACCTATTGAAGGTTCGTGCTAGTTACGGTACTTCCGCTAACTTCCCATTTGGATATCCAATTGCTGCAACTTTAAATCTTGACACTCAAGATTTCTTAACTGATTCTGGTGGACAAGTGATCACAAATACTTCTGGATCCCTTTTAGGTAACCCTAATTTAAAACCAGAGACTATTAGTGAGATTGAGTTTGGTATTGAAGGTAGATTCCTTGATAGTAGATTAAGTGTAGATTTCTCTGTATATGACAAAAAGACAAACGATTTAATTATAAGACGTCCACTTGACCCATCTACAGGTTACACTGCTACTCAAACAAATATTGGTGAAATTTCAAATAAAGGTATTGAATTAGATCTTGGACTTGATATAATTAGAGGACAAGATATAAGTTGGAGTGCTTTTCTTAACTATTCAGCAAACGAATCAATTGTAATGGATCTTGGTCTTGATACAGATGAAATAGTTTATTCTGGATTTAGTAATCTAGGAAATGTTGCGAGAGTTGGTGAATCTTTAGGTTCTATTGTTGGATCTGCAATCACAAGAAATGATGCTGGTGGTAGAATAGTTAATAACCAAGGTAGTTATGATACTACTTACGGTACTAACATCATTGGTGATGCTAACCCTAACTTCTTACTTAACATAAGTAACAGTCTTAAAGTAGGAAATTTATCGTTTAACTTTTTAATTAACCATGTAAATGGTGGAGATATTTACTCGATGACGGTAGCAACAATGCTTGGTCGTGGTCTAACAAATGATACATTAGATCGTGAGCTTTCATATATTTTACCTGGTGTAAATTCTGCTGGTGAAGTAAATACGAAACAGATCAACAACTCTACATTCTACTTTAGTAATGTATTGTATGGTCCAGATGAACTTCAAGTTTATGATGGTAGTGTATGGCGTTTAGGTGAGGTGTCTCTTACTTATGATATGCCACAAGCAATTATAGATGCAACACCATTTGGTGGAATAAGTATAACTGCTGCAGGTTACAACCTTTGGTATGATGCTTATAACACTCCAGAATTTGTAAACTTTGACCCGAATATCGCGGGAACAGGAGTAGGTAACGGACGTGGATTTGACTATTTGAATGGTCCAAGCGCAAAGAGATTTGGAGCTAGTTTAAAACTTACTTTTTAAATAATGAAAAACAATAGAATTATGAAATCAATTAATAAATTTTTCGCAATGTGCCTCGGTACTCTTCTTGTGTTAAGTTCATGTGAGACCGCAGACTTGGAACTTACGGTGAACCCTAACGCGTTAGATCCTAGCCAGGCAAGTGCAGACTTTTTCTTGAATGGAATTCAAGAAGACTTTGCTGGATGGGCACACTCATTCGGTAGTGTTGGTAGTAATCTAACTCGTATAACTTACATGAGTGGGAGAAACTATGACAACGTATATTCACCTAATTCATTCGATGGTCGATGGCAATCAGCATATCAAGGTATGCTTGAAGACATCAGACTTATGAATCTTTTAGCTGAAAATCGACCATATGCATTAGGTATGGGAGAGGTAATGGAAGCATACATATATTTGACACTAGTAGATTATTTTGGAGATGTACCCCAAGTTGACGCATTAAATGCTGCTGAGGGTATATTAAATCCAACTGCATCTGCTGGAGCTGATGTATATGCTCATGCAATCTCTAAATTAGATGCTGCAATTGCTCACTTTACTACTGGTGGGGGAGCGCCTGAAAATGACTTCTACTACAAAGGAGACGGAGCTAAATGGATAACAGCTGCAAATAGTCTTAAGAAAAAGGCATACTTGAATATGGGTAACACATCTGCATATGGTGCAATTAGTAACTATATTAAAGATGGATCTCAAGATTTCCAATTCCAATGGGGAACTAACGCTGCACAGCCTGACACGCGTCATCCAAACTACAGAAGTAGCTATACCCCAACAGGTGGAGGTTCTTATATGGCAAACTGGTATATGGATACGATGAAAGCTGGTGTAGGAGGAATTGCAGACCCTAGAGTTTTTTATTACTTCTATCGTCAAGTTGAAGGTGTTCCTGGTTTTGATGGATACGCAGCTAATGAAGAAGTTTTAGAATGTGGACTTGAAGGTTACTTTAACCCTTACCCAGCAGGAATAGTATTCTGCTCGCCAGGTGGAGGTTATTGGGGACGTGATCATGGAAATGATAACGGTATCCCACCAGATGGATTCCAGAGAACACTTCACGGTAGTTATCCTGCTGGAGGAAAGTTTGACGATCGTTCATATGCTTCACAGAAAAATGGAGCTGGTGCTGGAGGTGCTGGTGTAACACCAATTATGCTTTCTTCATGGATGCATTTTATGGATGCTGAAGTTGCTGGTGTTGGAACAGCTGCTGGAACTACTTCAGTTTTAGCTGGAATAGCTGCTTCAATGGCAAAAGTTTCTGGATTCGCAGGATCACCTGCTATGTCTAGTACTGCTGTTGATGGCTACACTACTTCATTTGCTTCAGTATGGACTAATGCAAGTACTTCAGAAAAAGGGAACATGTGGGCTAAGCAATATTGGATTTCATTATTTGGAAACGGTACAGATGCATACAATGCATACAGACGTACAGGTTTCCCAACTGATGTACAGCCAAATATTGAGCCTAATCCAGGTTCATTCCCAAATTCAATGTGGTATCCTAATAATTATGCTACCAGAAATTCAAATGCAGCCCAAAAGGGTAATTTGACTGGAAAAGTATTTTGGAATACACAAAGTTTTAATCTTAAATAATAAACAGATATGAAAAAAATAATAACTCTATTTAGTTTATTGTTGATAACAGTTTCTTGTCAAGAACCTGAAACAACAATTAACGACGTTCTTGATAACTACGTTACAGGGGCGGTATTAAGAGGTTGGAACCCTACGGGAGACTACAATTTCTTTGCGCCTACTACATCAGTATTTACAGTTGAAATTGAAGAGCATGATGTAAAGAATGGTGCTTTAATGCAAAGTGTTGAAGTTTATGTTGCACTTAACGGTGCAGGTGAAGTTTTACTAAGGACATTAACGCCTACTGATTTTGCTGTTGGTGTCAATGGACTTCCTAGACATCAGTTAACAGTAACTCTTGGAGAATCTATCAGTGCTTTAGGATTATCAAGTACTCAGTATACTGGTGGAGATGTGGTTAATATTCGTTTACAGTTAAATTTAACTGATGGACGTAGCTATACTAACACTGATGCAGCAAGTTCACTAACTGGATCATATTTTAAGTCACCTTATATCTATAATATGACTATAAAATGTATTCCTGTAGGTGCTGTAGCTGGAGACTATACTATTAATATGATTGATTCATGGGGTGATGGTTGGAATGGAGCATCAATAACTGTTACAGTTGATGGTGTTGCACAAACTGTTGGTCTTCCAACTGGTGCTACTGGAACTCAAACAATAACAATACCTGCAAGTGCTTCTACGATGTCATTCGCCTTCGTAAGTGGTGATTGGGATAGTGAAGTTACTTACACTATTTCATTTAATAATGGTGGTGGTGACCAAACTGCAATATCAGAGACTAACCCTGGTGCAGGAGTTAAAGTATTAAGTGTTTGTCCGTAATTGACAAATTCAATACTAAAAAAAAGGAGATCATTTGATCTCCTTTTTTTTTTACAAAAACATTGAATAAAAAAAATAAAGTATTTTTATTGTATGGAAGATAAAATTGAGATATATGGTATTCATGCAATACTTGAGGCTATAGAATCAGAGACTAATATAGAAAAGGTATGGCTGCTTAAAGGTAACAGAGGATCACTATTCCAAAGACTTGAACAATCATTACGGCAAAATAACATACCTCATTCGTACGTGCCAAAAGAAAGACTTGAAAGGTTTAAAAATAAAAATCATCAAGGGGCAATTGCTACCATATCTAAAATTGAATTTATTGAAGTTGAAGAATTAATAGAAAGTGCATTTAAAAATAATGATTCTCCAACTTTCATATTACTTGATGGAATTACAGATGCTAGAAATGTTGGGGCAATCCTAAGATCTTGTGCAGCAACGGGAGTAAATGGGTTAATCATACCTCAAACAGGAAGTGCTCCAATAAATGATGACACAATAAAAACATCAGCAGGAGGGGCATTTAAAGTTCCCATTTCAAGGGTAAATCACTTAAAAGATGCAGTTTATCTTTTAAAATCTTATAAAACTCAAATAATTGCTGTGAGTGAGAAATCAAATGAAAACTTATTTAATTTAAAAATTGAAAAATCAGCTGCTGTAATAATGGGATCAGAAGATAAAGGAATTCAAAGTAGTCTTTTAAAAATATGTGACTCCTCTATTAAACTTCCCATGGAAAAGGGAGTAGATTCTTTAAATGTATCTGTTGCTTGTGGAATTGTATTATATGAAAAAATAAGACAGCAATTGGCTTCTAAATGAACAATATTCCTTTAGCAGAAAGAATGCGTCCACGCTCATTAAAGGATTATGTTGGACAAGAAAAATTACTTGGACCCCGAGGTACACTTAGGAACATAATAGAAAGTGGATTAATTCCTTCGATGATATTATGGGGGCCCCCAGGCACAGGGAAAACAACTTTGGCTGAGTTATTATCAAAAATTCAGGAAAGACCTTTTTATCAAATTTCTGCAATAAATGCAGGGGTTAAGGATATTAGAGAGATTATTGAGAAATCTAAAAACAGGGGCGGATTATTTACAAAAAAAAATCCTATACTTTTTATTGATGAAATACATCGATTTAGTAAATCTCAACAGGATGCACTTCTTGGAGCAGTGGAAAAAGGCATTATAACTTTAATCGGTGCAACAACAGAAAACCCAAGCTTTGAAGTTATAAATGCATTATTATCAAGGTGTCAAGTTTTCATATTAGAACCCCTACCAATAAAAGCTCTTCGTGAAATTATTAATAGAACAATCTTAGAAGACTTAGTCCTTTCAAAAAAAGATATTATAATCACAGAAGACGATGCTCTATTAAGACTTTCAGGGGGAGATGCTAGGAAATTATTATCAATTTTAGATTTAGTTATAAATGTGATGGATAATAATTCAAATAAAATTGAAGTTACCAATAAAAAAGTAATGGATGTTGTCCAAACAAACATGTTAATGTTTGATAAATCAGGAGACTTACACTACGATATAGTATCAGCATTTATAAAATCTATAAGAGGAAGTGATCCAAATGCAGCAATATACTGGTTAGCTAGAATGATTGAAGCAGGAGAAGATGTTAAGTTTATAGGTAGGAGACTAATTATTCTTGCATCTGAAGATATTGGTAATGCAAATCCTAATGCTTTGTTAATTGCTAAATCAACTTTTGACTCAATAAACATAATAGGTCTTCCAGAGGCAAGAATTATACTAAGTCAATGTGTTATTTATCTTGCAAGTTCGGTGAAAAGTAATAGTAGCTACAAAGCAATAAATAAAGCCCAAGAAATTGTTCAAAAAACAGGAAACCTTTCTGTACCTCTTCATCTTCGAAATGCACCTACTAAACTTTTAAAAGAATTAAAGCATGGGAAGGACTATGATTATACCCATGATTATTCTAATAATTTTATTTCTCAAGAATATTTGCCAAAAGAACTAACAAATACAAGCTTTTACATTCCAGGGCATAATCCTAAAGAAAAGACACTACGTGATTATTTAAAAAATCTTTGGAAAGATAAATACAACTATTAACGACTTCTCCAGAAGAATGGCGTAAACAAAATTAACACAGTAAATAATTCTAATCTTCCTAGCAACATAAGAAATGAAGCCCACCATTTACCAATGTCAGGGAGGAGAGCGTAGTTAGATGAAGGTCCGAAATCTCCAATTGCTGGACCTACGTTACCTAGACTAGCGGCTGACACTCCAAAAGCGGATTCATAATTTAACCCCAAAGCACTGAAAACCAAAGCGCCTAATGCAAACGACAGCATATATAAAATAAAAAAACCTGAAATATTATAAATAATATTTTGATCTACTATTGATCCATTAAAGCGAGATCTTACTATTGCACTTGGATGTAGAAACCTTTTAAATTCTAAAAATCCACTTTTAATCATTAATAAATGTCTAACAATTTTAATTCCTCCAGAAGTTGAACCTGCTGATCCACCAACAAACATAAGTCCAAAGAAAAACATTGTTAAAAAGGGAGTCCAACCAGCAAAATTTCCTGAAACAAATCCTGTTGTTGTAATAACAGCAACAACTTGAAAAAGAGAATGTCTAATAGTGCTCTCTAATTTACCATAAACTTGAGGATGTTCAAAATTTGATTTTGATAAGTCTACATTGTTAAATACAATAAAAGCTACAATAATAACTGAAATTAAAATAAAAGTAAAATAAGTTTTAAACTCTTCATTCTTTATTATTTTTTGAATTTTTCCAGTAAAAACAAAATAACTCAAAACAAAATTTGTACCAGAAATAAACATGAAAAATATTATTATATATTGAATCATTGGATTATAATTCCAATATGCTATACTAGCATTTTTAGTAGAAAAGCCTCCAGTTGCAATTGTGCTCATAGAGTTATTAATAGCATCAAAAAAGCTCATTCCAGCAATATTCAGTAATAATGTTTCCGTTAAAGTAAATCCGACATATATATACCATAGCCTTTTAGCTGTGTCTGTTATTCTTGGATGCAGTTTATCTCCAGTAGGGCCTGGGGCTTCTGCGCTAAAGAGTTGCATTCCTCCTACACCCAATAGAGGCAATATGGCTATTGTTAAAACAATTATCCCCATACCTCCTATCCAATGAGTGGTACTCCTCCAAAAAATTATACTCTTAGGAAGGCTTTCAATGTCATTAAGAATTGTGGATCCTGTGGCAGTATATCCAGAAGTTGTTTCAAAAAAAGCAAAAGAAATTTGAGGAATTGTTTCAGTTAATAAATAAGGCAACATTCCTGAAAAAATCATCAAGACCCAGCCTAAAGCAACTATTATATAGCCCTCTCTTTTTTGAATTTGTTTTTCATGATTTTTAGTGATGAACATTAATATTAATCCAAAAATAAAAACACTAGATCCAGCTGAAAAAATCTCTAGGGTAACTCCATCTTTAAAAATTAAACTTACCAAAGCAGATAAAAACATAAATCCTCCATTAAAAAGAAGTAAAACTCCCATTAAATAGATTATTATTTGATAATTAATTCTATTCATTATTAAGAAAATAAACTTTCCACTTTTTTTATTGAACGATGCAAGCAACATACTAAAACTCTGTCCCCTGATTCTATAACATAATTTCCTAGCACAATTTTACCTACCCCAGACTTTACTACTCCACCAATAGTTGCAGTTCTAGGAAAATTCAAATCTTTTATTTTATATCCTGTTACTTTAGATTCTGGTTTTACAATAAACTCTAGAATTTCAGCATTAAGATTATTAAGAGTAGTCATATCAACAACTTCTCCTTTTCTTATGTATCTAAAAATTGTGTTTGCCGTTAAAAGTTTCTTATTAATCAATGTGTCAATCCCTATAGATTGAGAAAGTGAAAAATAATCCATATTCTCAACTAAAGCTATTGTTTTCGAAACATTTTTAGAATTCGCCATTAAACATGACATTATATTAGTCTCTGAATTTTCAGTCACAGCAATGAATGCATCCATTTCATCTATAGACTCCTCATTAAGAAGCTCCACACTTCTTCCATCTCCATGAACTACTAGAGCTTCAGGATGAGATTCAGCAATGTCTAATGCTTTATTCTTTTTCTGTTCAATTAAAGTCACATTAAACTTTTTATTACATAGAGCATTTGCAGTACCTCTTCCAATTTTTCCACCTCCGAGTATCATAACATTTTTAATAGACTTCTTTTCTTTTCCAGTTAATTTATAAAGCTCATCTACACCCTGTTTTAGTGTAATAAAAAAAGTAGTATCACCAGCCTCAAACAAAGTATCTCCTCTTGGGATCATAGTGAGCTGTGTTCCCTTTCTTTGCAAAGCAATCGGCATAAAATGCAAATCAGGAAAAATATTTGCAGATTCTTTTACTGATTTTCCAACAATAAGAGCATCATCTCCTAGACTAGTTCCTATTAAAGTTAACTCACCTTTCTCAAATTCATAGCTATTACTAAAAGCAGATTGGTCAAGTAATTGCATTATTTCTTCTGCAGCTAATGCTTCAGGGGAAATAAGTTCATCAACACCTAAACTATTAAAGTTAACCGCATCATTTTTCTTTAAAAATTCAAGAGTAGAAATTCTTGCAATTGTTCTTTTACAACCTAGTTGTTTAGATAGAGCAGCTACTGTTATATTTGTTGTTTCTTCTGAAGTCACAGCTATAAACAAATCAGCCTTACCTACTCGCGCCTCTGTTAATAAAGCTATAGAAACGCAGCTACCTCTAATTGTTCTTATATCTAAATGACTTTCAGCATAGTGTAAACGGTCTTTATCAATATCTAAGAGTGTTATATCTAGAGATTCAAATGAGAGTAATTTGGCTAGATGAAATCCAACCTCTCCAGCACCAGCAATAACTATTTTCATATTTTTGTAACAAAAAACTTTATACAAATATACAAATTCATAAAATTAGATATAGGTTAAAAGTAAAAATGCAATTAAAACGATTAAATTTTATATCCAAAAAGTAATCTAATTAATAAACCTTATTATATTTCAACAATATTTCATTAAAAAAGAGGTTTATACATTTAAAGACAAACTTTAAAAGCTATTTAAACACAAAGTGAGTATAAACCATAAAACATATTATTTTTTAATATTATCACTATTAATATTTAAAGTTAACGCTCAATATCCTTCTGTAAGAGAAAGGATAATCAATCTTCCAAATTTTGATGAAAAATTTCTTCACTATGGATATTATGTAGGTGTTAATTCATATGATTATAAATTTCAATATATAAAAGATTATTACAGAGTCAATAAGTATCCAGATATTCAGGTAGAGTCAATGACTGGTTTTAATGTTGGTCTAATTGGAGACCTCAGAATAAATAAGTTTTTTAATCTAAGAGTAGAGCCGGGACTTGTATACTCTCAACGTAATTTAACATATCCCGATATTCCAATATTTACATCTGAAAATGATCTTATAAGGGAAATTAAATCTACTTATATTCATATTCCTCTATTAATAAAGATGAGCGCAAAAAGAATAAATAACTTTAAACCATATTTAACTTTTGGTATTTCTGCAGATTATGATTTATCTAGTAATTCAAAAAACACAGATGATAATTCAAGCAATGTCTTTAGAACAGTTTCAAAAAATTTAAATTATGAGTTAGGTTTGGGTTTTGATTTCTATTTATACTATTTTAAATTTTCACCTTCTATTAGAGGTATTTTTTCAATGCAAAATGAATTAATTCAAGATTATGATGTTTTTAGTCCATGGACCAGTAATTTAAAAAATATGTTTTCTAGAGGCTTTGTTATAAACTTTACATTTGAATAATTAGTTTATTTGCCTATACCTCTCACTTAGAACAATTCCAACAGATAAAGCAACATTTAAACTATCAATCTTTAAGCTTTGTTTGTTTTTTGGTATTGTAATTAGATTGTTAATAAATTTATTTACTTCGGATGAAATTCCGTTAGACTCGTTACCAAAAACAAAAATTGATTTTTTATTCAAATTTAAATCATATATAGCACCCCCCTTTAAACTTGCTCCAAATATCTCTAGTTTAGATTTTTTTAAAAATGGAAGTAAATCTATATAATGACATCTAACTCTTGAAATCGAACCCATAGATGATTGAACAACTTTGGAATTAAAACAATCAACAGTATCCTTACTACAAATCAAATCTGAAATTCCATACCAGTCACATGTTCTTATTATAGTTCCAAGGTTTCCAGGATCAGATATTGCGTCTAAAACTATAACAGAATCAGATTCTTTATTAAAATCATATAAATATTGTGGTTTATTAAAAATTCCTAAAAAATTACTTGCACTCTTAAAATGAGTCAATTTTTGCATATCATTTTTTAAAATAAAATCTGCAGGAAAGCTTGTGTTGTTTTCGGTAGTTAAGAGTTTTGAGTATTTAAAATTAGCTTCTAATAATTCTTGAATTAGTTTTTCGCCTTCAGCAACAAAAAGTCCAGTCTTTTGGCGAAATTTCTTTTGCTTCAGGTTTTGTATTTGATTAATCAGACTTTTTGTAACCATTCAAAAAATGTACTTTTGGTTATAAATTAAATTAGTTTGAACTGTTTAAAACCAAAACTACATAATATACTTTTCATTTTACTACTAATTATGGGTTGTAGTACTGAAAAGTTTTTAAAAGAAGGAACCAACCTTCTGTATGAAAACAGGCTTTATATTGATGGAGAAGAAAAACGTAACGCCGCGGTAAAAGAATTAATTTCACCCAAACCAAATACTTATTTTTTAGGCATACCTCTTAAGCTACAATTAAATCAGTTGTCAAAAGAATTACCCAAAGAATATTTTGAGAAATGGCTAAACAAAAAGTCAAACAGAAAAGAAAAATTAAACTCATTATTATCCCCCAAACAAGTCTATCAGTTAGAAAAGTATTTTGTAAGATTAAATACATGGATGAAAAATAATGGAGAAGAACCTAGAATTGTTGATAGTTTACTAATTAAGAAGAACATTAGTAGACTTAATCAATTTTATAAAAACCTTGGATATTTTGATGTAGAAACAAATTTTGAAATAACTGAATTAAAGCCTAAAAATCAAGAAATAAAATATAAGGTTAATCTCAAAGAGGTCTATATTATTGAAGATTATGTAGAAGAAATAAAATCAAATGAACTAAAAGATATGTTTTTATTTAATATTGATCAAAGTTTTATAAAATCGGGAAGCTCATTTAGCATAGAAAGGATTGAAAAAGAAAGAGATAGATTAATAAAGTTATTTAGAAATAATGGTGTGTATAATTTTCAACAAAACAGTGTACAGTTTCTAGCAAAAATAGATAGTAGTGGAATAGACAAGAGGATTAATGTTGTTTTAGAAATAAATTCAATTCAAAAAAGAATAAATGACACTCTTAAAACAATACCATATAAAAAATTTAAAATTGATGAAATTAATATTTTTATTGAATCATTAGCCAATAATGATTTGAACTATAATTATAAATCCTATTATAAAGGATTTATAATTAATTCAAAAGAGAAATTAAAATATAGAAATAAAGCTATTACTGATCCTATTTTTATTAAAAAAGGCGAGCTATATAGTGATAATGATAGGACATCCACTTATGGATACTTCAACTCTTTGGGGAATTTTAAATACCCAAGTATAACATATGAGCCAAATTCGGACAGTACATTAATTGCATCTGTTTTTTTAATTCCTAAAGAACGATTTTCGTTGGGAATGGATTTGGATATTTCTCATTCTAATATTCAAGATGTAGGAATGGGATTAGGAATTACTAATGGGATAAGAAATCTATTTAAAGGTACAGAAATTCTAGATTTTAGGATTAAAAGTACTCTTGGAGCATCAAGAAATTCAGCAGTCGCAAGTGATCGATTTTTTAATTTATTTGAACTGGGAGCAGATATTAAAATTAAATTTCCTAAAATAGTATCACCCTTACCTATATCATTAGAAAAATTTATACCTAGAGAAATGGATCCTATTACTCAGCTAACATTTGGGACTACTTTACAGGAGAACATTGGACTAGATAAACAATATTTTGGAAGTAGCTTTGAATATCAATGGAGTCCAAAAAAATCAAGAAAAATTAGTTTTAAGCTTATTGATTTGGAGTTTGTAAATAATAAAAATGTTGAAAATTATTTTAATGTTTATAGAAACTCATATGACAGGTTAAATACAATTGCAAAAAACAACTCTAATACTAGTCAATTCATGGGAAGTGACGGAAACTTAGCTATCCCTGAAGGATCAAATT
This sequence comes from Candidatus Marivariicella framensis, assembly GCF_982709265.1. Classification (NCBI taxonomy): domain Bacteria; kingdom Pseudomonadati; phylum Bacteroidota; class Flavobacteriia; order Flavobacteriales; family Flavobacteriaceae; genus Candidatus Marivariicella; species Candidatus Marivariicella framensis. The sequence continues at coordinate 47,603 of NZ_CEXPNT010000002.1, forward strand.
CATTTATTGAAAATGTTCAAAATGGTAATTTACAGCTAGAAACTCAGGCTGAATTAGACAGAGTAAGTAGCATAAGTGAGCGTCAACAACGTCTTACAGTAAATAATCTAATCCTAGGCTCTTCATTAAGTTTCAACACAAATAGTCAAAAAAGTTTAATCGATGAAAATTTTTATCAATTAAAATGGAAAATTGAATGGGTAGGAAATGTTTTGAATAAACTATTAGAGTTCTCTTCTGAAAAAAATAATAAAGGAGAATATGCTATTAACGGAGTATCTCCATCTCAATATATAAAAACTGAATTAGACTACGTCAAACATTATCAAACAGGAAGGGATCGTATTTTAGCATTTAGATTTTTTGGAGGAATAGCTTTACCCACAGGAAGCTCGTTAAGTATACCTTTCTCAAGATCATATTTTGCTGGTGGAGCAAACGACAATAGAGCATGGAAAGCTTATAAACTTGGACCTGGAACAGGTAGTAATAATAATGAATTCAATGAGGCTAACCTGAAAATTTCGACCAATTTAGAATATCGCTTTCCTCTTATAGGGCCATTGAAAGGAGCTCTGTTTATTGACGCAGGTAATATTTGGAATATCGCAGATAACATAAAGGATTCTGATGCAAGTTTTGAAAAAATTTCTGATTTAAGTGAAATTGCAGTTGGTTCAGGTTTTGGGATTCGATATGATCTTGATTTTTTTGTTTTTCGATTTGATACCGCATTTAAAACATATAACCCTTCCCTTGAAAAGCAAAATAGGTGGCTTAGTGAGTTTTCATTGAAGCAGGCGGTATTTAATATTGGAATTAACTATCCTTTCTAATTTAAATTTTTAATTTTACCAAAAAAAATAATGAGTTTACCTTTTCGTCCTGGAGTTGTCACTGGAACAAATGTTCAAAAAGTATTTAAGCTGGCTAAGCTCAAAAAATTTGCAATTCCAGCAGTTAATGTTATTGGATCAAATTCAATAAATGCTGTTTTAGAAACTTCTGCTAATATAAATAGCCCAATAATTATTCAATTTTCAAATGGAGGGGCATGTTTTAATGCAGGGAAAGGTCTTACTAATACAAATCAAAAAGCTGCTATTGCAGGAGCCGTTGCAGGCGCAAAACATATACATGAATTAGCGAAATCATATGGTGCATATGTGATTTTGCACACTGATCATTGTTCTAAAAAGCTTTTACCTTGGATTGATGGGCTTCTTGATGCGAGTGAAGATTATTTTAATAAAAATGGACATTCACTATTCAGTTCCCATATGATAGATTTATCTGAAGAACCAATAGAAGAAAATATCAAAATATGTAAGTCATATTTAAAAAGGATGAAGCCTTTGGGTATGACTCTTGAAATAGAATTAGGAATTACTGGTGGAGAAGAGGATGGAGTTGATAATAGTGACGTAGATGTTTCAAAACTCTATACTCAACCTGAGGAAGTTTCTTATGCTTATAAAGAATTAAGCAAAGTAAGTCCTCAATTCACAATTGCTGCTGCTTTTGGAAACGTTCATGGAGTTTATAAACCTGGAAATGTTAAATTAACTCCTAAAATTTTAAAAAATTCTCAAGAATACATATCTAAAAAATATAATCTTCCAATTAATACTGTAGACTTTGTCTTTCATGGAGGTTCAGGTTCATCTGAACATCAAATTAAAGAATCTATTGGTTATGGTGTAGTTAAGATGAATATTGATACTGATTTACAGTATGCTTTTACAGAAGGAATTAGAGATTATATGAATGACAAGTATGAATATCTCAGTTCCCAAATAGGAAATCCAGATGGAGCAGATCAACCTAATAAAAAATATTATGATCCTCGAAAATGGCTGAGAATGGGTGAAGAAACATTCATTAATCGTTTAAAAAAAGCCTTTGAAGATTTAAATAATGTTAATACATTAGATTAAATATAAAATTTTATGAGCTGGTTTAAGAGAAGCGAAAAAGGAATCCTTACTAAAACCGAAGAAAAAAAGGATATTCCTAAGGGTTTATGGTACAAGACTCCGTCAGGAAAAATTGTTGAAACACAACAATTAGCCGAAAACTTTTATGTTAGTCCCGAAGACGATTACCATGTCCACATTGGAAGTAAGGAGTATTTTGAAATTCTTTTTGATAAAAATGAATTCACTGAATTAGACGTTAATCTAAAGCCAATAGATTTTTTAAACTTCATTGATAATAAAAAATATAAAGAACGAATAAAGCAAGCCCAAAAAAAAACTAATCTTAACGATGCTATTCGAACTGCAGTTGGAATGTCAAAGGGAAAAGAGCTAGTAATATCATGTATGGATTTTGCATTTATTGGAGGTTCAATGGGCTCTGTAGTGGGGGAGAAAATTGCAAGAGCTACTGACTACTGCATCGAAAATTCACTTCCTTTATTGGTGATTTCTAAATCTGGCGGAGCTAGAATGATGGAGTCTGCCACTTCTCTCATGCAAATGGCTAAAACATCTGCTAAACTAGCTCATTTAGCAGAGGCTAAGTTGCCTTTTATCTCTTTATGTACAGATCCAACTACTGGAGGCACAACTGCCTCTTTTGCAATGCTGGGGGACATAAATATTGCTGAACCCAAAGCTTTAATTGCTTTTGCTGGGCCAAGAGTAGTAAAAGACACAACAGGTAAAGATCTTCCAGAAGGATTTCAAACAAGTGAATTTCTTAAAGAAAAAGGGTTTTTAGACTTTATAGTTCATAGAAGTAAGCTAAAAGAAGAGGTGAACAAATACATTGACTTAATACTTAATCAAAAAATTAGAGAATAATTTGAGATTTAAAGATCTAATTATTAAAAATAATTATATTTGCAAACCAAAATAACGCGTACATAAAAATCATTTAAAATAATATTGGCATGTATTTATCAAAAGAAATAAAAGAAGAGATTTTTACCAAATATGGAAAATCTAAATCTAACACTGGGTCTACAGAAGGTCAAATCGCGCTCTTCTCCCATCGAATAAACCATTTATCGGAACATTTGAAAAATAATAGAAAAGATTTTAACACTGAAAGATCACTAGTTGGTTTAGTAGGAAAAAGAAGAAGTCTTCTAGATTATTTGAAATTTAAAGATATCGAAAGATATCGTTCTTTAATAAAAGAATTAGGTATAAGAAAATAGCCCTAAACTTATAACAAGGGAAATACCTTAGTTTTTCATTGGTTGCACGACACACAACGCTTAATTAAAACCTTGAAAAATGAAACCAAAAATATTTAAAGAAGAAATTAAACTCCCTGATGGCAGAATAATTTCTATAGAAACGGGTAAGCTCGCAAAGCAAGCCCATGGATCAGTTGTCGTACAAATGGGAAAAACCATGTTGTTATGTACAGTTGTATCAAACTACAAACAAACTGATTTAGACTTTTTGCCCTTAACAGTAGATTATCGGGAAAAATTTGCGGCAGCAGGTCGCTATCCAGGTGGTTTTTTTAAAAGAGAAGCACGTCCTAGTGATGGTGAAGTATTAACTATGCGTTTAGTCGATCGTGTACTACGTCCATTATTTCCAAAAGATTATCACGCAGAAACACAAGTAATGATTCAATTGATGTCTCATGATGAAGATGTAATGCCAGATGCTTTAGCTGGTCTTGCAGCTTCTGCAGCTATTCAATTAAGTGACTTTCCTTTCGAATGTGCTATTTCTGAAGCTCGAGTAGCTCGTGTAAATGGTGAATTCGTTATCAACCCAAGCCGTGCACAATTAGCAGAATCTGATCTTGATATGATGATTGGTGCTTCTGCAGATTCAGTAATGATGGTTGAAGGTCAAATGGATGAAATTTCTGAAGAAGAAATGGCAGATGCTATAAAGTTTGCTCACGAAGCAATTAAAGTACAAGTTGCTGCTCAATTACGATTAGCAGAAGCTTTTGGAAGAAAAGAAGTTAGAGAATATGACACTGCTCAAACCAATGAAGACCTTGAAAAGCGTGTTCATGATATGGTTTATGACAAATGTTACGCTATTGCTAAGAAGGGGACTTCTAAAGCAGAACGTAGCGCTGCATTCTCTGATATCAAGGAAGAGGTTAAAGCGTCTTTCTCTGAAGAAGAAATGGGAGAATTTGGCCATCTTGTTGGAGGATACTACAGAAAGTCTGAAAAAGAAGCGATACGTGAATTAACATTAAGTGAAGGAGTTCGTTTAGATGGGCGTAAAACAGATGAAATTAGACCGATTTGGTGTGAGGTGGATTACCTGCCGTCTACACATGGCTCTTCAATCTTTACTCGTGGAGAAACTCAAGCATTAGCTACAGTAACACTTGGAACATCAAGAGATTCAAATAAAATTGATATGCCTTCTTTTGAAGGTGAAGAAAATTTCTATTTACATTATAACTTCCCTCCATTTTGCACAGGTGAAGCCCGTCCCTTAAGGGGAACCTCGCGTAGAGAAGTTGGGCATGGAAACTTGGCTCAACGTGGTTTAAAAGGCATGATTCCTGCTGATTGTCCTTACACTGTTCGTGTAGTATCTGAAGTTTTAGAATCAAATGGATCATCATCTATGGCAACTGTATGTGCAGGAACTATGGCATTGATGGATGCAGGGGTTCAAATCACAAGACCTGTTTCAGGTATTGCAATGGGACTTATTTCTGACGGAGATCGTCATGCAGTACTGTCTGATATTTTAGGTGATGAAGATCATCTTGGTGATATGGATTTTAAAGTTACTGGTACTTCTGAAGGAATAACTGCATGTCAAATGGATATTAAAATTAAAGGACTTTCATATGAGATATTAGTAAAAGCATTGAAGCAAGCTAGAAATGGAAGGCTTCATATTTTAGATAAAATATCTGAAACTATTGAAAAGCCGAATATAGATGTTAAATCACATTCGCCAAAAATGGTGACTAGAAGAATTCCTAATGAATTTATTGGTCCATTTATTGGCCCTGGAGGAAAAGTAATTCAAGAACTTCAAAAAGTAACAGGCTGTACAATAGTGATTAATGAAGATCCTGTAACTGAAGAAGGTGTTATTGAAATACTTGGAACTGGACAAGAAGGAATCGAAACCGTATTAACAAAAATAGATTCCTTACTATTCAAACCAGTAAAAGGAGACACTTACGAAGTTAAAGTTATTAAAATTCTAGATTTTGGTGCTGTTGTAGAATATAATGAAGCGCCTGGCAACGAAGTTTTACTTCATGTTAGTGAAATAGCATGGGAGAGAACCGAAGATGTTAGTGACGTTCTTAAAATTGGAGACGTTTTAGAAGTTAAATATTTTGGTGTTGACCCTAGAACTAGAAAAGAAAAAGTTTCCAGAAAGGCTCTATTAGATAGACCACAAAGAAAAGATTAGTAAAACTTTTTTTATCTCAATTAAAAAAACCTCCTTAACTGGAGGTTTTTTTTTAAATAATGAAACCTTTGTAAAATAATTACGTATAAGAGGTATAATCCAAATTATAAAATGAGACAATTAAAAATTACAAAACAGGTTACAAATAGAGAAACAGCTTCTTTGGATAAGTATCTGCAAGAAATTGGTAAAGTAGACTTAATTACAGCTGAGGAAGAAGTTGAATTAGCGCAAAGAATAAAAGCTGGAGATCAACTTGCATTAGAAAAATTAACTAAAGCTAATTTACGTTTTGTAGTTTCGGTTGCCAAGCAATATCAAAATCAAGGATTAACACTTCCAGATCTTATTAATGAAGGTAATCTAGGTTTAATAAAAGCGGCTCAGAGATTTGATGAAACTAGAGGTTTTAAATTTATTTCTTATGCTGTTTGGTGGATACGTCAATCAATTCTTCAGGCTCTTGCAGAACAATCAAGAATAGTTAGACTTCCCTTAAATAAAATTGGCTCTATAAATAAGATTAATAAGACTTATGCTTTTTTAGAGCAGGCTCACGAACGCCAACCTTCTCCAGAAGAAATCGCAAAAGAGTTAGATATGACTATTAATGATGTTAAAGAGTCATTAAAAAACTCAGGACGTCATGTTTCAATGGATGCTCCTCTTGTAGAAGGTGAAGATTCAAATTTATATGATGTTTTAAATATTGGTGAATCTCCTAATCCTGATAAAACTCTTCTTCAAGAATCCTTACGCACAGAAATTGAACGCGCTCTTGAAACATTAACTCCCAGAGAAGCTGATGTTGTTAGGTTATATTTTGGTCTAGGAAATCAGCATGCCATGACATTAGAAGAAATAGGAGAAACTTTTGATTTAACAAGGGAAAGAGTTAGACAAATTAAAGAAAAGGCTATAAGGCGTTTAAAACATACTTCTAGAAGTAAAATATTAAAAACTTATCTTGGGTAAAAGTATTATATGAAATATCTCATCGCTCCTTCAATTCTTGCAGCAGATTTTGGTAACCTAGAAAAAGACTGTAAGATGATTAATAAAAGTAATGCTGATTGGTTTCATATTGATATAATGGATGGCGTATTTGTTCCTAATATTTCTTTCGGAATGCCTGTGCTAGCATCAATAAATAAATATGCTACAAAACCACTTGATGTTCACCTAATGATTGTTGATCCCGATAGATATATTAAAACATTTTCTGACCTTAATGCAGAAATATTAACGGTTCACTTCGAAGTTTGTAATCACCTTCATAGATCTATTCAAGAAATTAAAAATAATGGAATGAAAGCAGGAGTTGCTTTAAATCCTCACACACCTGTTAATGTTTTAGATTCAATTATTGATGAAATTGATTTAGTCTGTATTATGAGTGTTAATCCTGGTTTTGGTGGTCAAAAATTCATTAAAAATACATTTGCAAAAATAAGTGAATTAAAGAAACTAATTGAATTAAAGAAATCTAGTGCTATTATTGAAATTGATGGTGGAGTAACAGATCAAAATGCCAAAGAATTAATCAAAGCTGGTGCTGATGTCTTAGTTGCTGGAAGTTTTATTTTTAAATCAATTAGTCCATTGGACACAATTTCCAATCTTAAGTCAATTACTAATTAGTGAGTAGATGAAATTGCATTTATCATTCATTGATTATATTTAGTAGATGGATTATACCATAGAATTTTTATCTATCGAGTGGATTAGAAATTTAGTTATAATATTTTTTTTAGCTTCACTTTTTTTATTTGCAGGTAAGTTTTTTAATAAAAATCAAAACCTGATAATTGCAAAATCACTTAGCGTCTTTCTATTGTTGATTACTATTTTTCACGCTTCATACCTCTTAATTTATGATCTTTGGGATGTCAAAGAACATCTTCCATTACACTTATGCAGTATAAATGGTGTTATATGTTGTTTTATTTTATTCATGCCTAAAAATAAAAATTTATTCGAATTTAATTTTTACACAGGTATTATAGGAGGTGCTGTTGCATTACTAACTCCTCAATTAAATGATTATGACGGGAGCTTTTCACAATATATAGTTTATTATTTAAGTCACGGATTAATAATACTTATACCTCTATATCTTTATTATTATTTAAATTTTGAACTGCGAAAGTTATCATGGTTAAGAGCTTTAGTTTTCTTAAATATTCTCACGGCTATTTTTATTCCTTTAAATTCATATTTGAAATCCAATTACATGTATGTTAACGAACCACCAAAAGTTGATAATCCATTAATTATTGGTGAGTGGCCTATTTATTTAATAAACCTTGAGGTGATAATATTATTATTGTTTGCAGTTACATATTTTATTTTCACAAAAATTTCTATTTTTAAGTCTTAATTTTTTTATGATTTATATTAAAGTGAATATCCCTAATTATGTATGTAAAATTTATGATGAATAAAAGCAATCTATCATAGTTGTGATTCTGTGTGTGTTTGGATTTTCAAAACACAAAATGAAAGAAACAATTTTGTTGAAGAAACATTAAGAATGCTGATGAAGCAGAAAGAGAGAGATTTTATTAAATTTTATAAATAAA
>NZ_CEXPNT010000002.1:55659-111672 GCF_982709265.1 Candidatus Marivariicella framensis
AAATTTACATTATGAAGAAGATGTCATTATTTCTATTTACATCACTAATTATAGTAGCTTGTGTCAATAATAAAGATCAAAAAAATAAAACCCACTTATTTAAGTGGATTTATTTTTGGTGACCCAGAGAGGATTCGAACCTCCAACCCTCAGAGCCGAAATCTGATATTCTATCCAGTTGAACTACTGGGCCATTTTTAAATATACCTAAGATGATAGTTTTTCCCTAACAATATTAGAAATTGTTTTTCCATCCGCTTTTCCTGCTAATTTATTAGACACTATTCCCATAACTTTTCCCATATCTTTAATTCCTTCAGCACTAATTTGGGTTATTACTCCAATGACTACGTTTTCAATTTCTGATTCAGATAATTGTTTAGGAAGAAACTCCGAAATTATATTAGCTTGAGCCTCTTCAGGTTCTGCCAAATCAATTCTATTTTGCTCTCTAAAGATTGATGCACTATCTTTTCTTTGCTTAACTAATTTCTGGAGAACTTGAACTTCTTTAGTTTCTAAAATTGGTTGATTTCTGTCTTCAGTCTTTAATAAAATTAAGGCTGATTTTATCGCTCTTAAAGCTTCAAGACGGATTACATCTTTTGCTTTCATAGCTTCTTTGAGTTTACTCGTTACATTATTTTCTAGAGACATATGGTTTTATTTTGTTAAAACTAATCCACATTATCATGAAGAAAAGAGTTGTTTGACTTGAGTTTAACGCTATCATTTTCATCTGTTTCAATAACTATTTTAGGTAAATTATGACTAGATTCAGATTCGTCAATATTTAACCCATATCTTTTATAAGCAGGTTCTTTCTCTAATTCATCAATATTACTTAAATTATTTTTGAATGAATAGTTAAATTCCTTTAGGTGAACCATTCTTTTTTTATTCTCCAAAGAAGCTGTTTCTATAATTGTTTTATCAAATGGAGTTTGACCATTATTAGTATTAGAATCAATAAATTCAGGTTCATTAACTTCAATATTAAATAGTTCAGACGTTGAAATTTCTTTACTATCATTTAATTTATCTATATCATCATCCATTTCATTTTTTTCTAAATCATAATTTTTAATTTCAACAAAATCTGGAACATCTATTTTTTCTGAATTTTCAACTTGATCAGTTTCAAAATCGTTAAGAATAAAGTTAATAGAATCTACAGCCTTAATTTCATTTTTTTGAATTCTACTTAATGGTATTCCAAAATCAAAGGTTGTCTGATTTTCTTTTTCAATATCTAATAGCTCTTCATCTACAATTTTTAATGATTTAATATCCTCGCTTAAATCATTAATTATGAAACTACCCTCAAATTCTTGATCATAAGATTCCGAAGGAGGAGAATTTAATAATTCATTATTTATTTCAAATGAATCAAACATCTCAATCCCTTTATTTTCATAGATAGAGTTTGAATTTTCATTTATTAAGTTAGTTTTATCAGAATCTTGAATATTATTTCCTTTAATTTCTTTAAAAACAACATCTATATTCCTTATTTCATCTGTTAAAAGTATTTTTAAACTTACCTCATTAGTATTATCATATATTGAATCATTTTCTTCAACTTCTTCAATATCATCCTCTGTATTTTCTAAGTTATGATATGTGATTTTCTTGTCAGTTGAAACTAATATATGTTCCATTTTCTGATCTTCCTCAAGGGTATGAATGATTTTTTTCGATTCAGTATTAACAATTTGATTTTGCTGATCTACATCAAACCCAGTTGCAATTATAGTTACTGATATAGCATTTTCAAGATTTTTATCTTCACCAACCCCCATAATAATATTTGTATTATTTCCGGCTTCAGACTGAATAAAATCATTTATTTCTCCTATTTCATCAATCGTAATTTCCTCAGATCCTGATACTATAAGTAATAAAACATTTTTACTACCCGTTATTTTATTATCATTTAATAATGGAGAGTCTAAAGCTTTAACAATTGCTTCTTGTGCCCTGTTAGTTCCACTGGATGTTCCTGAACCCATTATGGCAGACCCACTATTAGTCAATACAGTTTTGGCATCTTTAAGATCAATATTTTGAGTGTAATGATGAGTTATAACTTCCGCTATACCTCTTGCTGCTTTAGACAAAACCTCATCGGCCTTAGCAAAACCAGCTTTAAACCCAAGATTTCCATAAACTTCTCTAAGTTTATTATTGTTAATTACTACTAAAGAATCAACTTCAGATTTTATGTTTTCTAATCCCTTTTGGGCTTGATCCAATCTGAGTTTTCCTTCAAACTGAAATGGCATTGTAACTATTCCTACAGTTAATATATCCAATTCTTTTGCCATTTTAGCAATTATTGGAGCAGCTCCAGTTCCAGTTCCACCTCCCATTCCTGCTGTAATAAAAATCATTTTTGTTTGTGCATTTAAAAGACTTCTTAGGTCTTCGTAACTTTCCTGTGCAGCTTGAGCCCCAACCTCTGGATTTGCACCTGCACCCAGCCCTTCAGTTAAAGTCGCCCCTAATTGAATTTTTATCGGAACTGAGCTTTGATTTAGAGCTTGAGCATCTGTATTACAAACAACAAAATCAACACCATTTAGTCCTTGTTGAAACATATAATTGATAGCATTACTCCCTCCTCCTCCAACTCCAATTACCTTAATTACGTTGCTCTTGTTTTTTGGTAAATCGAAACTAAAATTTGTACTATTTTCTTGATCCATTCTACTAGGTTTATTTATGCATTATCTAAAAACTCCTTAAACTTATCTACCCATTTATCAAAAATTGATTTATTAGGGTTTGTTTTATCTAAATTGATTTTAATATCATTGTTTTCAATATTTTCTGAATGATTTAAATTTTCAGTACCATTCACTTCTTTATCTCCTTGTGTGAAATTTGAATTATTCAAAGCATTCATTAATAGTCCAACAGCAGTAGAAAACATTGGGCTGGTGTTTTTACTAGAATCTCCTGCCAAATGCTCACTAGGATATCCAATTCTTGTGTCCATTCCTGTTATATATTCTGCTAATTGTTTTAAATGATTTAATTGACTTCCACCTCCAGTTAAAACAATACCAGCAATAAGCTTATTCTTTTGCTCACTGTGTCCGTAATTTTTAATTTCTAAAAAGACTTGCTCTATTATCTCAACAACTCGAGCATTAATAATTTTTGATAATGTTTTTAATGAAATTTCTTTTGGATCTCGACCTCTTAAACCTGGAATAGACACAATTTCAGTATCTCTGTTTTCTCCAGGCCATGCGGAACCAAATTTAACTTTTAAAAGTTCAGCTTGTTTTTCGATAATAGAACAACCTTCTTTAATATCTTCTGTAATTACATTTCCTCCAAAAGGAATAACAGCTGTATGTCTAATAATTCCATCTTTAAAAATAGCTAAATCACTTGTTCCGCCGCCTATATCAATTAAAGCAACACCAGCCTCTTTTTCTTCATTACTTAGAACTGCATCTGATGAAGCAAGTGGTTCTAGAGTGATATTTCCCATTTTCAAGCCTGAACTTTTAATGCACCTACCAATATTTCTTATTGATGAAACCTGACCTACAACTACATGAAAATTTGCCTCAAGCCTTCCGCCGTACATACCAATTGGCTCTTTTATCTCGGCTTGACCATCAACCTTATATTCCTGAGGAAGAACATGTATGATTTCTTCACCTGGCAACATAACCAGTTTATAAACTTGTTGAATTAAACGCTCAATATCATTTTCATCAATAACTTCTTCCGGGTTATTTCTTGTAATGTAATCACTGTGTTGTAAACTTCTTATATGCTGACCAGCAATTCCAACAACGACTTCATCAATTTCAACACCTGATACACTCTTGGCTTCTTCAACCGCTTGTTGGATTGATTGTATAGTTTGAGTTATGTTATTAACCACTCCTCTATGAACACCCAAACTTTGAGATTTTCCAATTCCTAGAACTTCTACTTTATTGAAATCATTCATTGTACCAACCATAGCTACAATTTTAGTAGTACCAATATCTAATCCAACCGAAGTATTTTTTTTCATTTTAATCAGTGTGTAGAAATAATTTGATTATAAACTGTCAAATCAATTCGTTTTGGTTTTTTATTAATTTTATTCTCTTTAACAAATGCACAAAAAGCCTTTAACTTCTTTATTTTATTATCACTATTTTTAGAATCACCGAAATAGACCTCGAAATCATAATCTCTAAGCCTTATAGTGAATCCATATTTATCATCCCATACTTCAACAAGTTCTGATTTCAAATAACTGTCACTAATGATTGATTTTGACAACCTTATTAAATCTTCAACATTTTCATCTTTAAAAACCCCACTATATATAGGGACTTTAGGAGTGTACTTTTTTGAAAACGGAATTTTTTCACCAAAATAATCTATATAAAAACCTTCATTATGAATTCTTAACAAAGCTGAACTTTCAAAAATTCTGGTATTAACAGTGCCATTGGCATCATAAAACACTTCCGCATTACGAACTTCAGGAAGTAACTCTAAATATTCCTCAAGATCTTTCAAATCTAGTTTAAGATTTGAAAGATTTACTTTAATTCCTGTCTTTTGTATCAACAATTTATTAACGAGAGAATCATTTAAAAAATTAGATTTGTTTTCAAAAAATAAAATATTGAATCTACTATCATTCCTATGATTAAAATTCCAATGAGATAAAACACTTAACCCCGACAAAAGAAGAGTTGTTAATCCAAGAAATAATTTTTCTTTAATCATCTAATAGATTTAGTTTTTAAATATTCAGTTATATAACCTCCAATACTTCCTGCTCCTAAAATTGCAACAACATCTGCTTTATTTGTGTCTAAATTTTTATTGAAATTTTTTCTATCTAAAAGAGCCGCTTTTGAAGTTATCTTTTTAAGAATTCTAAGACTGTCTATTCCAGGAATCGGTTCTTCTCTAGCAGGATAAATCTGCATCAACTTAACGCTATCAAATTTTGATAATTCAAAAGCAAAATCATTAAGAAAATCTCTAGTCCTTGAGAACAAATGTGGCTGAAATATAACTTCAATATATGAATCTGGATATTTTTCTCTAAGAGTGTTATTTACAGCAGCTATTTCTGTTGGATGATGAGCATAATCATCAATTATTATTTTATTATCAATTTGATGAGTTATCATTCTCCTCATAATTCCATCAAAAGTTCCTAATGATGGAATTATCTCCTCCAATTCATGTCCAGATTGATGAGCTAAGGCCAGAGCAGCCAACATGTTTTCTAAATTATGTTTACCAGTTACTTTACAGAATATCTTTGAGAAGCTTTTGTCTGGAGTCTTAATGTCTACATAATAACCGTCATTTGATTGATTACAGTTTTCGAAAACATAATCAGCTTTAACATTTAGACCATATGTTAGACCCTTAAATGGAATTGTGTGATGAATTATTAATTGACCCTTAACATTTTTGGAAAAATAATAAAATGCTTGCTTTAATGATTCATGACTTTTATATATATCTAGATGATCTGCATCTAAAGAGGTGATACATGCTGCATAAGGATAAAGCTTTAAAAATGATCTATCAAATTCATCAGCTTCAACTACTGTCTTTTCAAATCCTTTATGAATAAAATTAGTTTTCTCTGGCAACATTATTCCACCAACAAAAGCAGAAAATGACACTTTAATGTTTTTAAAAATATGAGTTAAAATAGAGCTAGTTGTGGTTTTACCGTGTGTGCCGGCAACCGCATATGATTCAGTATCATTAACTATTGAAGCTAAAAAAACTGCTCTTTTAATTGGAACATGTCCATTCAAAACAAAATAACTTAGAATTGGATGTTCTGGTTTAATTGCTGCAGAATAAATAATTTGAATTTTACTTTTTTTGAAATATTTTTGTATACTATTAACTGAATCAGTAAAACTAATAACTGCTCCTTTACTCTCAAGTAAATCTGTTATATATGAAGAAGTTCTATCATAACCAAAAACTTTACAGCCCTTTAGAAGCAGATATTGTGCTATTGAAGACATTCCAATACCACCAATTCCAATTAAAAAATATGTTTTAAAATTTTTCAATTAATTATTTTTTTTATGACTTCAACAATATCTTTGGTTGCATTAGGTTTTGATAATTTTTGTAAATTATTTTTCATTTTAATTCTTAATAAATTATTTACCCAAAACTCAGTTAATACAGTTTTAAATTTTTTTTCAAGATGTTTTTCTTCAATCATTTCAGAAGCATTTAAATTGAATAGTTCTATAGCATTATAATATTGATGATTTTCTGCAACATTTGGGGAGGGAATTAATATAGTGGGTGTATTCGTGATACATATTTCAGAAATAGTTGACGCTCCTGATCTAGATATTAAAACATCTACTGCTTTGTAAAAAAAATTCATTCTGTTAATGAATGGTAAAACCTTTATGCTATCCGTTTGAAGAAACTTATATTTTTCATAATATAGTTTTCCACATTGCCAAATAACTTGAACTTCTAGATCATTGAAAACCTCTAGATTATCACTTATGATCTTATTTAGATAAAGAGCTCCTAAACTACCACCAATAACACCTATAACTGGCTTATTAGGGTTTAAATTAAAAAATGCTTTTGCGTCTGTCGATTTTATATTATTATCAATTATATCTTTCCTCACGGGGTTTCCTGTATATACAATTTTTTCTTTTAAGAAAAACCTATCCATTTTAGAATAGGCTACGGAAATGAATTTAGCTCTTTTTCCTAATATCTTATTTGTAACTCCTGGGTATGAGTTTTGCTCTTGAATTAATGTAGGGTAACCCATTATTTGTGAAGCAAAAACTACGGGACCACTTGCAAATCCTCCTGTTCCAATCACTATGTCTGGCTTGAACCTAATGACAATAAAAATTGACTTTATAATACTTATTAAAAGCTTAAAAGGAAATAGAATGTTTTTAAATGAAAAAGAACGTTGAAAACCCTCTACAGGAATACCAATTATATCAAAACCAGAATCTGGAATTTTTTTCATTTCCATCTTCCCAATTGACCCTACAAATAAAAATTCTGAACCTGGTTCATCATTTTTTATCTCATTAGCAATTGATAATGCAGGAAAAATATGTCCTCCTGTCCCACCTCCTGAAATAATATATTTATTTGTCTTCACTTAAAATAGCTAAAGGGTTATCAATGTCTGTTAAATTATTTTGAATTGAACTGCTGACGCTTAAAATGACACCTAACGCTATAAATGTCATCCAAGCCGAAGTACCTCCACTACTTACTAAAGGAAGAGTTTGTCCAGTTACAGGAAAAACCTGAAGAGTAACACCAATATTTATAAAAGCTTGAAAAACTATTGGAACACCTAAACCAACGACTAAAAGTTTGCCAAATAAATTTGAAGTTTTATGAACAATGACAACTATTCTAAAAAGAAGAAGTAAGTATAATAAAATTAATGTCACACCTCCTACAAGCCCGTATTCTTCAACAATTATAGCATATATAAAATCGGATGAACTTTGTGGAAGAAAGTTTTTCATTACACTTTTTCCAGCTCCTTGACCGTATACTCCTCCCGAAGCAATTGCAATTTTTGCTCGTTCAATTTGATAATTTCCATCTTGCTTACCTGATTTAAAATTTTCAATTCTACTTGTCCATGTATCAATTCTATTTGGAATTATTTCTGGAAAAGTCTTAACTAATAAAAAAAATATGAAAATCATTCCAATACAAAATCCTAATATATAAATAAGATACTTTGATGGGTATCCACCAATGAACATCTGAGTAATTACCATAAATAAAAGTATTACTGCAGTTGAAAAGTTTGAAGGAAATATAAGCATCACAATCGAAATAACAGGAAACCACAATAACCAAAAAGAGTTTTTAAACCTTAGATAACTATTGTTAGGTTTTGACATATAATTAGCCACATAAATCATTAAAATCATAGAGGCAAGTGTAGAAGTTTGAAAGCTAAAACCAATTATTGGAATCTCGATCCACCTATTTGCATTTGCACCACCAATAATATCACCTTGTGAAGCGGTATATATTAGTAAAATGAAAATAACTGGCATCATCAAAACAGAAATCCCTTTAAAATATGTGTATGGAACCTTATGAACCGCAAATAAAAGTGAAAAACCAAATGACATTATAACAAAATGTTTGATCAAATATCCTAGAGGAGTGCCTTTTCCAATAACATAAGCAAGGTTTGAGCTTGCGCTAAAAACTGGCAAAAACGAAAATATTACTAACAATGATATTATGCACCACAAAACTCGATCCCCTTTAATCCAATAATTTTGTGTAGTTAAACTCATAAACTTCTTACTGCATTTTTAAACTGATTTCCACGATCTTCATAATTTTTAAATAAATCAAAACTAGCACAAGCTGGTGATAATAAAACTGTTTCTTTTTTTTTGGAAATGTTGTGTGCTATTTTCACAGCTTCTTGCATAGATTGGGTCTCTACCATTACATCTGTTACTTTATAAAAAACTTCAATTAATCTTTGATTATTTTTTCCTAAACAAATAATAGCTTTAATCTTCTCTCTAACTAAAGGCAATAACTGCTCATAATCATTTCCCTTGTCAACCCCTCCAACAATCCAAACTCCTTTGGTGTTTAATGTTTCTAGAGCATAAAAAGTTGCATTAACATTTGTTGCTTTAGAATCATTTATGTAATTAACATCCTGGATTTTTAAAACATGTTCAAGTCGGTGAGGTAAACCATTAAAATTTGATAAACTTTCACGAATATTACTTTTATTCAATTTAAATATTGATGCAATAGTCGACGCAACCATTGCATTTAGTAAATTATGTCTTCCTTTTAATGGAAATGTACTAGTTGAAATCATAGTATTAACATTTTTATATTTAATAGTTATATTTTTATTATTTAATGATGTTGATGAATCACACTCTAAATCGTATCCGAATAAATGCTTGTGAGCTTTGGTTGAAACCCGACTAATTGCCTCCATTAAAACTGAATCATTTGCGTTTAAAAGTAAAAATTGATCATTAGTTTGATTTAAAGTAATTCTAAGTTTAGAGGCTATGTAATTATTAAAATTATTATTGTAACGATCTAAATGATCTGGAGTAATATTAGTTATCACTGCTATATCAGGGGCAAAGTCAATAATGTCATCTAACTGAAAGCTGCTTAGCTCCAAAACATAAATTTCAAAAGAGTTTTCAGCAACTTGCTGAGCAAAGCTTTTTCCAATATTACCTGCTATTCCAACGTTAAGCCCTGAGTTTTTTAACATCTGATAAGTTAACTCTGTTGTCGTGGTTTTTCCATTACTACCTGTAATACCAATAATTTTTGCATTAGTGTGTCTTGATGCAAACTCTATTTCTGATAGAATTGGAATACCTAATTCTTTTGCTAATAAAACTGAGGATGAATTATTTGGTATTCCTGGACTTTTCATTATCCAATCTGCATTTTGAAAAAAATTAGATTCTTGAACATTTTCTTCCCAGAAAACTCCCCAATCTTTAAATTTATCTTTAATATTATTTTCGAGTAAGCTAGTATCTGAAACATACACATCAAAACCTTGTTTAATAGCAAGTTGTGCAGTTCCTACTCCACTAATTCCCCCTCCTAAAATAACACACTTATTTTTCATCTATCTTATCTTTAATGTTACTATTGTTAGGATTGCAAATAAAATTCCTAAAATCCAAAATCTAGTTACAATCTTACTCTCATGAATTCCTTTTTTTTGAAAATGATGATGAATAGGTGACATTAAAAAAATTCTTTGACCCTTTCCCTTTTTTCCTTTAGTATACTTAAAATAGCCTACCTGAATTAATACTGATAGTGTTTCGATAAAGAATATTCCACACAATAATGGTATTAATAACTCCTTTCTAACTATTAAAGCTATAACTGCTATAAGGGCTCCAATTGTTAGACTACCTGTGTCTCCCATAAAAACTACGGCAGGATAAGTATTGTACCACAAAAAACCTATTAAACTCCCTAAAAAGGCAGCTATAAAAATTGTTATTTCCCCAACTTGAGGGATATACATGATATTTAGATAGTCAGCAAAAACAAAATTACCAGAAATCCATGCAAAAATCCCTAAAACAAAAACAATTATGGCAGAGCTTCCTGCACATAAACCGTCTAAACCATCTGTTAAATTTGCTCCATTAGAAACAGCTGTTATTATAAAAATAACTATTGGTATAAAAACTATCCAAGTATAATCAATTAAGTTTTTATCAATCCATGTGATTAAGCTAGAATAATTAAATGCATTATCTTTTATGAGAGGAATATTTGTTACGAAGGCTTTCTCTTCAGCAGAAAAAGGATTTTCAACTTCAACGCTTAAGATTTCATAAGTTATAAGTTTTTGACGAACAGTAATATCTGAATGAAAATATAATGTAGATCCAATAAATATTCCAAGGATTATTTGACCAATCACCTTAAAATGACCTTTAAGGCCTGCTTTATTTTTTTTAAAAACCTTTATGTAATCATCTAATCCCCCTATTAGCCCCATCCATAGAGAAGTAATCAAAAGAATTATTATATATATATTCTCTAATTTAGCTAAGAGAATAACAGGAATAATAGTTGAAAATATAATTATTAAACCTCCCATTGTAGGTGTGCCTGACTTTTCCTTTTGCCCTTCCAATCCGAGGTCTCGTATGGATTCACCTATTTGTAGTTTGGATAAATAGGATATTATTTTTTGTCCAAAAACTAAAGAAAAAGTTAAAGAAAAAATCATTGCTACTGCTGCTCTAAAGGATAAAAATTGGTACAATCCTGATCCTGGAAAATGATACTTATATTCAAGAAATTCAAAAAAATAATAAAGCATATGATTAGTTTTAATTTTTAAAATATTTTTTTGCTATTACAAAATCATCAAATGGAATTTTATTATTACATATTTCTTGATATGATTCATGACCTTTTCCTGCTATCAAGATTATATCAGAATGATTTGAAATATGTTTGGAGGTTTTAATTGCCATTTCACGTTCTTCAATATTTAATACTTTATGATAATCTTCAGGCTTAACTCCTTCAAGCATTTGATCTATAATTTTACTGGGGTCTTCATTTCTTGGATTATCAGAAGTGAAAATCACCTTGTCACTTTTTTGAGATGCAATTCTTCCCATCTCAGGTCTTTTTTTCTTATCTCTATTTCCTCCACATCCTATCACAGTAATTAAATTTTCATTTTTAGTTCTTATTTGATTTATTGTGTCAATAACATTTTCAAGAGCATTTGGAGTGTGAGCGTAATCAATTATCACTAGTCCTTTTTTATTAAATTGAAATGTCTGAAAACGTCCTGGAACATTTTTCAACATACTTATACTTCGCAAAATTTCAGATTCTGGAATATTTAACAAAGCAGCAACACTAAATACGGCTAGTAAATTTGAAGCATTAAAATTACCTAGCAAACTTGTCCATACCTCTTGATTATTTATTCTAATAAGCATTCCATCAAATTCACATTCTAATATTTTAACTTTAAAATCTGCAAAATTATTCATTGCATACCCTGACTTATTAGAGCTTGTATTTTGCAGCATAAATGATGCATTTTTATCATCATTATTTACTAATGAAAATGAAGATTTTGGAAGTTTGTCAAAGAAAGTTTTTTTGACATTTCTGTAATTTTTAAAAGTTTTATGATAATCAAGATGATCATGAGTCAAATTACTAAATACGGCACCTGAAAAATTAAGTCCATCAATTCTTCCCTGAGATATTCCGTGAGAAGAGACCTCCATAAAACAATAATTAATATTTTCGCTTACCATTTCGGATAAGTAAAAATTAGTGGTAATTATATCTGGAGTTGTATGATTAGATGGAATTTCATTTGTGTCATATTTGATATTAATAGTTGAAATTAAACCTGCTTTTCTCTTTTGATTGTTAAAAAGCTCAAACAATAGATTTGTTATTGTTGTTTTACCATTTGTTCCAGTCACTCCAACTAATTTTAGTTTTTTTGATGGATGATCATAAAAATTTCCTGAAATTACAGCAAGTGCTTTAGTTGTGTCTTCTACTTTTATATAAGTTTTTGATTTTTTTAAATTGTTTGGAAATTCTAAACAAACTATTGCTGAAGCTCCATTATTTATTGATTCGTCAATATAATCATGACCATTTGAATTTGTTCCAGATAAAGCAACAAATAAATAATTTTTTTTAACCTTTCTTGAATCAATTTCGATTTTAGATATATTTTGATCTGGAGGACCTGCCATACCAATTATAGAGACTTTATATAATATATCTTTCAACGACTTTTTCATAAGTTCAAGTTGATGGTTTTAACTTTATTTAAAGAAGTTCCTGGTGCCACAGACTGCCTTTTAACTTTCCCTTTCTTTCCTTGTATATTTACTTTTATATTTTTATTTTCAAGAAAAGCTATAGCATCCATTGCTTCAGCTCCTACCATATTTGGCAGTATGTTATTGGATTCAAATAAAGTGTTTTTAGAAATTTTTAAATTTTGCATAGAAATTTCAACCTCTTTAGGTATACCTGTATAAATTTTCTTTGCTATTTTTTTAAAGACAGGCGCTGCAACTTGAGCTCCATAATACCCTTTATCTTTATTAGGTTTGCTAATAACTACTATACAAGAGTATTTTGGTTTTTCAGCAGGAAAATAACCAACAAAGCTTGATATATATTCTGTTGAATTTGTAGTATAAGCGGTTTGAGTGGTGCCTGTCTTTCCTGCAATAGTAAAATTTTTATCTTTTATGTTATTTGCAGTACCCCACTCTTTATCTACAACGTTAAACAACATTTTCTTTACTGCTAAAAGTGTAGACTCTGAACAAACAGAAGGGTTTAACACCTCCCTTGAAAATTTAATGTGAGGTTTTGCGCCTAAACGACCTATCTTATCAATAAAATTTGGTTTAACCATTACACCATTATTTGCTATTGCATTATAAAAGGTGAGTATTTGTAAAGGTGTTAATGAAACTCCATATCCCCATGCCATCCATGGTAAACTAATTCCACTCCACTCATTATCTGTTGGATAGGGTATTTTTGGATTTGCCTCCCCTTTTATAGGGATATTTAATGGCTTATGAAGCCCCATATTATATATTCGATCTACAAATTGTTTTGGCTTATTTTTATAATTATCATATATGATTTTTACAATTCCTGTGTTAGAAGAAACCTCAAAAACTTTAGATACGGATATAGAACCATATCCTCCTTTTTGTGAATCTTTTATCTTTTTTCCATAAATAATTCTTTCTCCGTCTCCTGTATCAATTATATCTGTAGGTTTAACAATATTATCCTCCAAAGCTGCAATAATACTAATTAATTTAAATGTAGATCCAGGCTCTTGAGCTGATCCTACAGCATAGTTTAATTTTTCAAAATATGTTTTCTTAGAAGTAATTCCAAGATTTGAAATAGCTTTAATTGCTCCAGTTTCTACCTCCATTACTACAACTGTTCCACTATCAGCTTCATATTTTTCCAATTGTTCTAAAAGTGAGTTATGAGCTATGTCTTGAAAATTTATATTTATAGTTGTATAAATATCGTATCCCTCTGTGGGCTCTTTTTCATTTATATTATTAATTGATTTCCATTTACCATTAGCTATTTTTCTTTTCAACCTATACCCTTCTTTTCCTTTTAACAAACTTCCATATGCACCTTCAAGGCCTACTCTTAAAAATGTACCATCTAAATGAGGACGTTCATAACCAATTGTTCTTTCTGCAATTTTCCCTAGAGGCCTTTCTCTGGTCACTTTCTGTTCAATTATTAAACCTCCTTTATATGATGGAAAGTTAAAAAGAGGTAATTTTTTTAAAGCTTTTTGTTGAGAGTAGCTCAGATTTTTTCCAACCAACCAATAACGATTATTTTTATACCTAGCTTCTTCTAAATCTATTTTTGTTTTCAATAAATCTTTATTAGTAATCCTAGAAATTCCAACAGCTAATTTTTCTTTATTTTTTTTAAAATTTTTATCTGAAACTACTTTTGAATCCCATCTTAATTCATATTTAACTACTGAAGTTGCTAATAAACTTTGATCATCAGAGTATATGTTTCCAGGAATAGGTTTTACTATAATATTTTTAAGAGTTCTTTCTTTTGCAATTTTTTTATATTTATCCCCTTCTATTATCTGAATATAAATAAGCTTAGAACATAAGGTTATAGATAATAAGATCAGGATGGAAATAACAAAATAAAACCGAAAATTAAAATTTCTAAATTTCATTTTGTTACAATAATTTTTATTGGTGGTCTTTCAGAGGAAACTATTCCTTTATGAGATAGTAAATTGATTACATTAGTTTCCATTTTTAATTTCATCAGATATGTTCTCTGTTCAACAAACTCACTTTTTAGTGATTTAATTTTTTCATTCAAATTTGCTATTTTAAATATTTTTCTATCAGCAGAATGACCAATTGATATCATGGTTAAAGCTAAAATTGAAAAAAATAAAATCATTCTCCAATTTTTAAAAGAATCTTCTTTAATCAAAAACTCCATTTTTAAAAAAGAAATAATTTTTTTAATCATATGATTTATTTAACTATACTTTTTCAGCTATTCTAAGTTTAGCACTTCTAGACCTATTGTTTTTATTTATTTCATCTGAGGAAGGTACTTGAACACCTCCTATTTTTTTGAAAGGCAAGTTTGTGTTTCCGTATACATCTTTATCTGCCTCACCTTGAAACTTGCCTTCTCTTATAAATCGTTTCACTAAACGATCTTCTAAAGAGTGATATGATATACAGACCAACCTGCCTCCAGGAGACAATGAATGGGGTGTTTGAATTAAAAAATCTTTAATAACTTCTAATTCATCATTTACTTCTATCCTAAGAGCCTGGAAAAGCTGTGCCAATGTTTTATTTAAAAACCTATCAGGCAGGATAGACTCAACTACTCTTCTTAATTCAGCTGTTGTTAATATGGGAGCAATTGACCGTTGGACACCAATAACCGCAGCCAATTGCTTTGAATTTCTTAACTCCCCATAATCCTTGAATAACTTAACTAAATCTTCTACAGAATATTCATTTATAATATTGAATGCTGATAAAGTTTGGGTTTTATCCATTCTCATGTCAAGCGGACCATTAAAACGCGTTGAAAAACCTCTTTCCTTAGAGTCAAATTGGTGAGAAGAAACACCAAAATCAGCTAAAATTCCATCGACTTTATTTATGCCATTTAATTTCAAAAACCTGTTTAGATATCTAAAATTTGATGAAATAAATAAAATTCTATTATCATTTAATCTATTACTCATTGCATCTTCATCATGATCAAAAGCAATAAGCTTTCCCTTGTCAGATAGTTTTTCTAAAATCACCTTACTATGCCCTCCTCCTCCATAAGTAACATCAACATAAACTCCATCAGACTTTATTTCTAAGCCATTTATTGATCGTTCGAGAAGAACTGGTTTATGATACATCTTTATTATTGTTATCACCCATTACGTCTTCAGCTAATGATCCAAAGTCAACTGTTGCTGCGTTAATTGACTCCTCATAAAGGTCTTTATCCCAAACTTCAAGTATGTTAACTGCTGAAGAAACTACAACTTCTTTTTTAATTTCAGCATGTAATATTAAGTCGCGAGGAATTAGTAGTCTACCTGAAGAATCAATATTTACAATTTTAACACCAGCAGTAAATCTTCTTATAAAGTCATTATTTTTTTTATTAAATCGGTTTAAAGCATTTACTTTTTCCATTAACAAAGTCCACTCTGACATAGGGTATAATTCCAAGCAAGAATTAAAAACTGCTCTTTTAATAACAAAACTCTCTGTTATAATATTAGATATTTGCTTTTTTAAAGACACAGGGATCATTATCCTTGATTTATCATCTGCTTTGCACTCGAAAGTTCCTATAAAATGACTCATCAATTAAAATTAACTCGTTAATAATCAAATATAAATAATATTTTACCACATTTTACCAGATAAAACCACTTATTTCCTTTTTTTTCTTAACAATCCTCCTATGTATTCAAATTCAATTAAAGTGCTATATTGGAAACTAATTGAATATATTTGTCAATTCAGAACATGAAAATGAATCATTTGAATCTAATAGAAGAGAACTCATTTAAGTATGTTCAATCCGGAGAAGGGCAGCCAATAATAATCCTGCACGGATTGATGGGAGGACTGAGTAATTTTGATAAAGTATTGTTGTATTTTCCACAAAAAGGATATAAGGTTATAATGCCAATACTTCCCTTATATGACAAACCAATACTTGAAACAACTGTAAAGGCGTTTGCAGAATACTTAAATGACTTTTTATTGTATAAAAAATTAGATTCTGTTATCCTTCTTGGAAATTCCTTAGGCGGACATATAGCCCTATTTTTTGCCAAAATATTTAAACCAAAGGTTATTGGACTTATTCTTACAGGTAGTTCGGGTCTCTATGAAAACTCTATGGGTGATGGATATCCAAAACGCGGTAACTATAATTATATTAAAACAAAAACAGAAGAAGTGTTTTTTAATTCAAAAATTGCAACAAAAGAACTAGTTGATGAGGTTTTTGAAACAGTTAATGACAGAAATAAATTAATTAAAACACTAACTATAGCCAAAAGTGCCATTAGACATAATATGGCTAATGATCTTCCAAATATTAAAAATCCAACATTAATAATCTGGGGTAAACAGGACAGTGTAACCCCTCCCAGTGTTGCAAAAGAATTCGACAGCCTTCTTCCTAACTCAAGTCTTATTTGGATAAACAACTGTGGACATGCACCAATGATGGAACATCCAGATGAATTTAACACCCTTGTTTTTGAATGGCTTCAAAAAAAGAGATTTTGAGTTATGAAAGTTACAAGCTCTGAGTTTTTAATAAGTAATTCGAATGTTAATAAATGTCCCAGTAATAATTTATCTGACTATGCCTTTATAGGTAGATCTAATGTCGGTAAATCTTCATTGATAAATGCTTTATGTAATAAAAAATCATTAGCTAAAACTTCCTCGAGACCTGGTAAAACTCAATTAATAAATCATTTTCTGATAAATAATAGTTGGCATTTGGTTGATCTGCCTGGCTATGGATATGCAAGAACATCAAAAACCCAAAAGAAAATATTTCAAAAGTTTATAACTGAATATTTTAATGAAAGAAAGCAATTGGTTTCTGCTTTTGTTTTAATTGACATAAGACACGAACCCCAACCTATTGATTTAGACTTCATGTATTGGCTAGGGGAAAAAGAAATTCCATTTTCGATAATTTTTACTAAATCAGATAAATTAAAACCTAATAAAATAAAAATAAATATTGAAAATTATTTTAATAAAATGAATGATCAATGGAATTCTTTTCCAGTTCATTTTATTACTTCTGCCGCAAAAAAAAACGGCATTAAAGATGTTTTAATATACATCGACCAACTTAACGGTTTAAAATAAAATTACTTTAAGTCCATTTTTTCAGCAAAATAATCACAAAAGTCATTCATTGTTGAAGTCATCTTTTCATCTTGAGTTGCTCTATGAAATGTATTGGTCATGCTAATCAAGCTTTGATGAAAAAACTGTTTCATCTCATTTAAAGGCATCTCTTTTACCCAAAGATCCATTCTAAGAGATTCT
This sequence comes from Candidatus Marivariicella framensis, assembly GCF_982709265.1. NCBI lineage: Bacteria > Pseudomonadati > Bacteroidota > Flavobacteriia > Flavobacteriales > Flavobacteriaceae > Candidatus Marivariicella > Candidatus Marivariicella framensis. The sequence goes on from NZ_CEXPNT010000002.1 coordinate 73,377, forward strand.
TTACTTTCTCCATCCCAAAAAGTTAAAAGCATAGCCATAGCCTCCTGATTATTCACTCCTCCATCAGGAGCAGACCATTTTATACTTTCAGGTATTTTGTTTTCATCTAAACTAACATTAATTGTAATTGGGGCTTGTTTTTTTACTGCCATATTCTTCTTGGTTTGTACTTTGATTTATTAAATAATTCTTCTGCTGGAAGATCTAATATTTCATACAACTCAGCATCAGGAAACTCATCTGAATATGATCTTACTATCTGCCAGCCTATCCATTGGCCAATTCTACCCGGAGAATCGTTGTCTATTTCTAGATAAAATTTCGAAAAAGGTGCTGGAAGAAGAAATCTATCATCTAGCCTGTCGTCTGTATCATATAATAATTGTTTTTCAATAATATATTGCCATATAAATAATTCATTTTTATTAACCCAAGTATTTTCTTCTTCGGAATAGTTGATTTTAACCGCATCACTACTATGCATCATTATTATGTCTTTAAAATATAATTGCTTTCCGTAAAATATCATTTTAGATAAAAAATTTCTTTCTGAATGTTTTATAATTGTTTTATTGGCATATTTTTCTGCAATATTTGACAATAAATAATTTATATCCATACCATTCTTTACAAAAAGAGGGATTCCATCATACAGACTATGATTTGCACCCAAATAAGAGTCAATTGAAATTATAAGTAACGTGTCTGCTAATATTAATTTATTTTCATAGTCAACATTATTAATCACAGAAATAATTCTGGGCACTTTAACTTGAGGAAACTCGTATTTTAAATGTTTATAAAAGTGAGACATGTCATCCTCGATTTCGTTAAAATCTTTAAACTTATTAGTTACAGCCTTTTTCAGCAAATTGTATAAGGTGTCATTAGACTTATTTAACCAGAAAGTATTTGAATAATTACTAGGAAACAAAAAAGGATATTTTTTCTTTATGTTAGAAATATTTGATTCAGATAAAGTGTCAAACACTTCATCAAATCGATCAACCTTAACTTTAACTTCAATAGAGTTAACTTTAGTTTCTTTATTATTAATATTATTACACCTTATATTTAATAAAAATATAGTAAAAAAAAGAAAAGTTGTAAAACGATACTTTTTCAAATTGAGTTTAGCTTTCAAATTTTTATCTTTGCACAAACTTACACTCTATAATAGAATTATTAAATGAAATCTCCTGAAAAAGTAAAAAAATATATTGTTAATTGGCTTAAAGAATACCTTGTTAACTCAAAACAAAAAGGTTTTGTCGTAGGAGTTTCAGGTGGAATTGATTCTGCTCTTACTTCAACATTATGTGCGTTAACTGAGTTTCCAGTTCACGCCATTGAAATGCCAATTCATCAAAATAAAAATGAAATTTCTAGATCAAAAGATCACATAAAATGGCTTACCTCTAATCATGAAAATGTTAAGTCGTTTTCTCATTCTCTCACAAATGTGTTTGATACATTCAAAGATGAGATTGAAATAGAAAGAAGAGGGAAACTAGATTTGCTTAGCCTAGCAAACACAAGAGCCAGGTTAAGAATGGCTACTTTATATTATTTTGCAGGGTCTTATAAATGCATAGTAGCTGGTACTGGGAATAAAGTTGAAGATTTTGGAGTAGGGTTTTATACGAAATATGGAGACGGAGGAGTAGATATAAGCCCAATAGCTGACTTAATAAAATCGGAAGTTTTTTCATTAGCATCTCATTTAAATATAATAAAAAGTATTTTGACTACAAAACCCACTGATGGTCTTTGGGATGACGGAAGGACAGATGAAGATCAAATTGGAGCTAGCTATAAAGACTTAGAAAAGGCAATGGAATTAATTGAAAGAAAAATCCCTGATAATAATCTAACCGAAAAAGAAGTTAAGACAAGAAAAATATATCAAAAACTTAACTCTCAAAACAAACATAAGATGTTGCCAATTCCAGTATGCAATATTCCAAAAAAATATTTATAGGACTCTATTAAGCTTATTTGATACAATCTTTTTTAATGAATTATAATTCATTATATCCTCTAATAAGTCTTTGTTGTTGATTGACTCATCCTTAACAAGTTCACTTTTCAAATCATTAATTTTTTCATTAATTAAATTTTTCCTTAATGATAAAATAGTCTCACTAACTAACTGACCAATATCTTTAGTTTTACTTTTAACAAAAATATTTTTTGTTTCCCAAGAATGCAAGAAATATTTTTCAGTTTCCATAATTATATCAGTTACAACCAAATTTAAATCACTATTATTAGAAAAAATTAATTTGTTTATTGCAGAATCAGCTTTTGTTTGATATGCTGAAATAAGCTGGGAAAATAGTTTTCTGAAAATAGGGTCAGCCAATTCAATTTCATCCTCTTGTAAATCAAGAAAAATTTTCTCATACACCTTAGATTTAATTTTTTCAAAACTTTCTATTAGCACTCCTTCTTCATTTGGTTTAACAACAATATCCTCATATTCAGCTTCTATGTGCCCATATTGTAAAAGAATTGAAATGATTTGTTTTTCTAGATTATATAAATCATTAATTTTTTTTAAAGGAGTTGTTTTTTTGAGAACTGTTTGAGGAAGTTGATATTTTTTTACATTTTTATTTCTATGTTTTTTATTATTTTCTTGAGCAAAAGCGCTAAACAAAACCTCTTCACTTACATCCATGATTTCAGAGCAGCTTTTTAAATAAAATTCTTGCTGAATTATATCTGGAATTTTAGAAATACTTTCAATCATATCTCTTACAGTAGATGTTTTTTTAATAGGATCATTTTCAGATTCATGAAGTAAGAGTTTAGCTTTAAATTGAATAAAATCTTTTGCATTATTAATTAAAAAATCTTTTAAATCAGAAGAAGAACTACTCTTAGCAAAGCTGTCAGGATCTTCACCGTCGGGAAAAGTACAGACTCTAACATTAATACCTTGTTCTAAAATTAAATCTACACCTCTTAAAGCAGCTCTTATTCCAGCCGGATCTGAATCAAACAAAACTACAATATTAGAAGTCAGTCTTTTAATCAATCTAATTTGGTCAGAACTAAGAGCAGTTCCTGATGATGAAACAATGTTTGTTATACCAGATTGATACATTTGAATCACATCTGTATATCCTTCAACTAAATAGCAACAATTCTCTTTTGCTATAGATTGTTTAGCCTCATATAAACCATACAAGGTTTTGCTTTTATAGTAAATATCACTTTCAGGTGAATTAATATATTTTGCAGTTTTTTTATAACTTGACAAGGTTCTTCCTCCAAAACCTTGAATGCGCCCTGACATAGTTCTAATAGGGAAAATCACTCTTCCTCTAAAACGATCCACATTACTTTTTTGAATTTCATTAGAAATGACCAAACCTGTTTTGATCATAAATTCTATTTTATATCCATTTTTTAGAGCATCGTTTGAAAACACATCAATTTTATCTGAAGAATAACCAAGTTTAAAAAATTTTATAGTTTGATCACTAAACCCTCTTTCTCTGAAATAAGTAACTCCAATTGATTTTCCCTCCTCTGAATCCCATAATGATTTTTCAAAAAAATCAGAAGCATATTTTGAAAGAAGATACATGCTCTCCCTATCATCATTTAGCAGCTTTTCTTCTTCAGTTTGCTGAGTTTCCTCAATTTCTATGGAATACTTCTTAGCTAAATAACGAATCGCTTCAGGGTAAGTAAAATGCTCATGTTCCATTATAAATGCTATAACGTTTCCGCCCTTTCCACTACTGAAATCTTTCCAAATCTGTTTTACAGGCGAAACCATGAAGCTTGGTGTGTTTTCCTTTGTAAAAGGGCTGAGTCCTTTAAAATTTGCTCCTGACTTTTTTAATGACACAAAATCACCAATAACCTCCTCGACTCTGGAAGCTTCATAAACTTGATCAATCGTACTTTTATTTATCACCTTTAGGTTTTTCATAAAAGTATAAAAAAGTATAGTATTTATACTTTTCTCTCAACAACATAATTAACCATTAATTCTAGAGAATCTCTATATTCACTTTTAGGAAAATTATTTAAAACCTTAAGCGCTTTATTTTTATACAAATACATGGTGTCAGAAGCGTATTTGACACCCCCTAATTTCACAACTTGATCAATAACTTTTTTTATACTTTTTTTGTCATTATTTTTATTTTTAATAATATTAACTATCCATTTCTTGTCTTTTTGTTCTGCAATATTAATTGCATAGATAAGTGGTAATGTTAATTTTCTTTCTTTAATATCTATCCCTGTAGGCTTTCCAATTTTAGTTTCTCCGTAATCAAAAAGATCATCCTTAATCTGAAAAGCAACCCCTATCAATTCCCCAAACTCATGAAGTTTAAGAACTTCATCCTCAGAGCTATTCACTGATTTAGCTCCTACTGCACAGCACGCAGCTAAGAGTGATGCTGTTTTCTGTTTGATAATTTTAAAATAAATATCTTCAGTGATATTCAGTTTTCTTGATTTTTCAAGTTGCAACAACTCACCTTGACTTATTTCACGAACTGCTACAGAAATGATTTTTAATAAATCAAAATCCTCATTTTCTATAGAAAGAAGCAAACCTTTAGAAAGGAGATAATCTCCAACTAAAACTGCAATCTTATTTTTCCAGAGAGCATTGATGGAAAAAAAACCTCTACGCAGACTGCTATCATCAACTATATCATCATGAACTAAAGTTGCAGTATGAATTAACTCAATTACCGCAGCTCCTCTATATGTTCTCTCATCAACTTCACTTTCTTTTGACAATAGCTTAGCAGAAAGAAAAACAAACATGGGTCGCATCTGTTTCCCCTTTCTTTTTACTATAAAATGAGTTATACGGTTTAAAAGAGCAACTTTTGACAACATAGAATCTGAAAATTTCTTTTCAAAGAGCTCCATCTCTTTATAAATTGGTAATTTAATACGCTCAGTTATTTTCATATTTCAAATATAAACCATATGAAATAGACTTTTATTGAGCTCTGGAAAATTCATTAATCTTATTAGCAAGCTGACCGCAAGCTGCCTCAATATCTTGCCCTCTTGAATGTCTTATTGTAACTGTAATATTAGCTTTTTCTAATGCATTCTTATATTCATTTATTTTTGATTTTGAAGCCTGAATAAATTTCGAATTACCAATCGAGTTATATTGAATTAAATTTACTTTGGAAGGAATTTTTTTACAAAAGTTGATTAATGATACAATATCTTCATTTTGATCATTAATACCTTTCCAAATAATATATTCAAAAGTCACAGACTTATTTACTTTTTTATACCAATATAGAAGTGAATCCATTAAATCATCAAGTGGAAAGTTTTTTGTAAAAGGCATTATTTGTTCTCTTATAGATTGTCTAGCGCTATGCAAAGAAATAGCTAAACCAAATTTAACTTTATCATCAGCTAATTTTTTTATCATTTTAGGAATTCCAGATGTAGATAAAGTTATTCTCCTAGGAGACATTCCTAAGCTTTCTGGTTCAGTAATTTTTTTTATTGCTAATAAAACATTTTTATAATTCATTAATGGCTCCCCCATTCCCATAAAAACAATATTTGTCAAAGACCGTTTATGATAAAGCATACTTTGTTTATCTATAGCAACAACCTGATCATAAATCTCATCTGGATTAAGGTTTCTCATCCTTTTTAGGAGAGAAGTTGCACAAAAAGAACAATCTAAACTACATCCAACTTGAGAAGAGATACAAGCTGTGATTCTTTTTTTTGTTGGAATTAAAACTGATTCAACTAATAAACCATCGTGCAGTTTTACAGAATTTTTTATAGTTCCATCTTTGCTTTTTTGTTGAAGGTCAATTAAAATATTATTAATTATGAATTTTTTTTCTAAAATTACTCGAGTAGTTTTAGAAATATTTGTCATTTTACTAAAGGAAAAAACATTGTTTTTCCATAACCAATTATAAACCTGTTTAGCTCGAAAAACTTTTTCACCAATACTTTCAAAAAAAGATATTAATTCTTCTAATGAGAGAGCCCTTATATCTTGTTTGACTTGACTTTCCATTTTTACTAAAGGATAAGCATAGCATCTCCATAAGATGAAAATCTATATTTTTCTTTTTTTGCAACATTATAGGCATTCATAATCATATCGTGATCTGCAAATGCAGAAACCGTCATTAAAAGTGTAGATTTTGAAGTATGAAAATTTGTTATCATACAGTTTGCAATGGAAAATTTATGAGGTGGAAAAAGAAATTTATGAGTCCAACCGTCGTGAGGCTTTAGGGTTTTTATTGAAGAAACAGAGCTTTCTAGTCCTCTCATTACAGTAGTTCCAACAGCACATATTCTTTTTTTACTTTTCAGAGCAGTATTTACAAGATCAACCGCTTCGTCTTCAATAATCAACTCTTCTGAATCCATTTTATGCTTTGAAAGATCTTCAACTTCAACAGGATTAAATGTGCCTAATCCTATATGAAGAGTTAATTCTGCTAAATTTATACCTTTAATTTGAAGACGTTTCAGAAGGTGCTTTGAAAAATGGAGTCCTGCAGTTGGAGCTGCAACTGCTCCCTCATGTTTTGCATAAATAGTCTGATACCTTTCTTTATCTTGCTCTTCAATAGCTCGATTTATATATTTTGGGAGAGGTGTTTGTCCCAACTCATTTAACTTTACTCTAAATTCAGAGTATGTGCCATCAAATAAAAAACGTAATGTTCTACCCCTAGATGTTGTATTATCAATAACTTCAGCAACTAGTGATTCATCTTCACCAAAATATAACTTATTTCCAATTCTTATTTTTCTAGCTGGATCAACTAAAACATCCCACAATCGCTGATCTGTATTAAGCTCTCTGAGTAAAAAAACCTCAATTCTAGCTCCAGTTTTTTCTTTGTTTCCATACAATCTAGCTGGAAAAACCTTTGTATTGTTTAAAACAAAAACATCATCTTCATCAAAATAGTTGATCACATCTTTAAAGGTGTGATGTTCGATTTTTCCATTACTTCTATCCAAAACCATCAAACGAGACTCGTCTCGAATGGGAGTTGGATGTTGAGCTAATAAAGAATCAGGAAGTTCAAAATTAAAATTAGTTAGTTTCATTTTCTATTTATTTTTTGAATTGCAAATATACTATCCTGAGATAGGCAAAGTCAAGTAAATATCAAATTATATTAATTTCAAACATATCGAAAACCAATTTTATGTAAATCATTCCAAAAATCTGGGTATGATTTATTAACGACACTGGCATCCTCAATCATTAAAGATGTTTTTATAGCTAGAGGAGCAAATGCCATTGCCATTCGATGATCTTGGTATGTGGAGACTTTAATATTTTGATTTAATTTTTTTGAAGATTTAACATGAATACTTTCCTCTGTTGTATGAACATCGGCTCCAAACTTTGTTAATTCTTTCTTTAATGCACTTAAACGATCTGTCTCTTTTATTTTTAGAGTATGAAGTCCGTGTAATTCAGAATCTATACATAACCCAATACAAGTTACCGCTATTGTTTGTGCTAGGTCAGGAGAATTAATTAAGTTTAAGGAAATAAGTTTTGGGTTTTTAAAATCAGATAGTTTTTCAATAACTAAAGTATCCCCTTCAAACTTGGAAGAAACTCCAAGTTTTTCATAAATTTCTATTAGACAATCATCGCCTTGTAAAGATTTTTTTTTATAACTATTTAATCTAATTATTGAGCGTTCAGATAAAGCAGCAATACTATAAAAATATGACGCAGAACTCCAATCTGACTCAATAGTTATTGTTTGATTACTTATTGTTTCTTTATTAAATATTTTTATTTTTTTATTTTCAAACTCAACTTTTACTCCTATATTTTTCAGGAGTGACTCGGTCATTTTTATGTAAGGTAACGAGGTTATTTTACCAGACAATTCGATTGTTAAACCATTCAATATTTTTGGAGCAACAAGCATTAAAGCAGAAACATATTGACTACTAGTAGATGAAGACAGTTTTACAAAACTCTTTAAAGGCTTTGAACCTTTAATTCTTATTGGAGGAAATCCATTTATTTTTTGATACTCGATTAATGCTCCTAAATCTTTTAAAGCATCAATAAGAATTTTAATTGGTCTGTTTTGCATTCTTTCAGACCCCGTCAATACAATATCACTATTTAACTTAAATGCGTAATATGCAGTCAAAAATCTCATAGCAGTTCCTGCATGATGAATATCAATATTTTTTTTAGAAGACTTAAGAGCATTTATAATCATATTAGTATCATCCGAATTAGAAACATTATTTAATTTAATATTTGGATAAATTGCTTGTAAAAGAAGCAATCTATTTGATTCGCTTTTAGAGCCTGTAATATATATTTTTCCTGAAAAATTATTTGGCTTATATAATAACTTGATATTCATTTACTAATTCAATTTTTTATTTAAACGATGACGTTTGTTATCTCTTTTTGTTTTCGATTTAAGCTTTTTGTCAAATGCCTTCTGTAAATCTATATCTGTTTGATTTGCTAAACACATAATTACAAAAACAACATCAGCTAATTCTTCTCCTAAATCTTTATTTTTATCTTCTTCTTTCTCACTTTGCTCACCATATCTTCTTGAAATTATTCTAGCAACCTCACCTACTTCCTCTGTTAATTGTGCCATATTAGTTAGAATGTTGAAATATCTTACACCGTGTTTAGAAATCCACTCATCAACTATTTTTTGATAATTTTTGATATCCATATTTTTAATTTAATAATTTATGTAATTCCTTTATAGAATTTACGATTGTACATTTTTCATGTTTGGGTTCATTAGTTGAGTTGAAATGAATTGCATTCATACCAACGTTAAGGGCTCCCATAACATCTGCAAAAAAGTCATCTCCTATCATTAAGCAGTTTTTAGGGTTTTCTTTAACAAGACTTAGAGCATAGTTGAAAATTTTGCTGTTAGGTTTTTTTGCTAAAGAATTTTCTGGATTGATAATTTTATCAAAATAAGTAAGTATTTTGGAATTTTTTAATTTCATATACTGAACATCTTCAAATCCGTTTGTAATTATATGCAAATTATATTTTGGCTTTAAATGTTTAAGCAAATCAATAACTCCCTCAAATAAAAAAGTTTGTGTAGGAAGAGTTTTCATGTATTCACAAGAAATTTCATCAATAAATTTTGCAGTACTATTAAACTTTAAGGCTTTAAAAGTTTCTTTCAAACGAATTGTCCTTAATTGTTCTGCACTTATTTTATTTTCACTGTAATAGTCCCAGTACTTATGATTAATTGGAATATAAAATGTTAAAAATTTTGAATGAGAAAAAGGAAAGCTTCTGTTATTAAAAATATTTTTAAAAGCTAAGGAGGAGTTTTTTTCAAAGTCCCATAAAGTATGATCTAAATCAAAAAAAATTGTATTTACTTGATTAATAAATTTCATATTTCATTAATAAACTTTAAAAAAGAGGAACGCCATAAAAGATTTTCTGAAGATTGTGATAATAGTTTAGGGGTAAAAGCAAAACAAAATATTGAATTTTCTAGAGGTAGTTTTAAAAGATATTCTTTCATAACTTCAAAAGCATTTTTAACTGATAATTTCCTTAAAGCAAATTCAGTGATTGCAACAGGGTAAACCTTGAGAGAGCTTTGAACTTCATTTATTAAATCATAATAATAAAATGGGATCGAAGTACTTGCTCTATAACCAATTTGATCAATGTAACCCATACTATAATCCTCTAAAACTTCACTTTGAACCAACATTGGGTATATTTCTGAAATTGATAAAATTCCTAAATTAAGTCTAACTTTTTGAGAATTTCTATGCGTTAGCTTTGTTAAATTCTTCATTTCATTTTTTAGAATTTTTATATTTTTTTGAGCAAAAGAAGAAACCAATAAACTAATGAAAATTTTATCCGAAATATTTTTAATTAATAATTTATATGAAGAGTTGAAAATTGAAATAGCACCAATATCAATACTGTGCTGGGTATATCTGAAAAAACCAAGAAGATCAATTTTGATGTTGTTAAACTGATCTGTTATAAAATCATACTCCAAGTATGGGTCTTTTGAAAGACGAAATAACACATAAACTTGATTAATCAAATTTTTAAAATTTAAATTCCAAATTGAATTTAGTGCTTGGAAAAATGATAGAAAAATTGATTTATTTTGAAACATATATGGTTCAGAAACTTCAAAGACTGGAATTATATTTTTATTTTTTTTTGATTCTTTTATTGTGGTTTTGAATTTAATATTTATGATTTCAGCTAATTCAATTACCCATATATCTATAATTGGCTTATCTAAAAAATTATTTTTAAACGCTATACTTTCTTCAAAACAGAATCTACCACTAGCATCTTTTAAGTGAGGTAAATATTCTTCATAACGACTTATTAAATAAAAACTTGCTGCAAAAATATCAAATGGCATAGCTGATTCAGCATTAACTTGAAAAAAAATAGGATACTTTTCAGTGTTTGAAACATTAATTGAAATATCTTGAATTCCTTGATCAATTAAAAATGCTGTTGAATAAAAAAATAACTCATTACCCAAAGGCTTATTTGAATAGGAGAATTTCGGTCCATTATGTGCTACAAAATCTTCAACAGATCCAGTCAAATTAATTTCTAATTCAAGCATCCTGAAAAAAATATGTTTAAAAACATACCGAATCCTTGGAGTTATTTTAGGGGTATAAACCAAAAGCATTTTAAAAGAAATTTTTAGATTTAGCTAAAATAAGGATTTACTATCATTACTTAATCTCCTTGGTAGCTAATTATAGCTTCATAAAAATCAGATTGGTAAATTCCTATGAGTTGGCATGCCCATAGCGCTCCTCCAATATTAATAAGACTATAGTCATTGTGAGAAATTAATGGATAATTCCCTTCTTCTGTTTGTAAATTAACAACCCCTTTAAAAATAACGCTTCTTGGACTAGAGTAACTCTTTTTTTTAATAGTATGGTTTGAATTTTTAACTAAATTATTTGTTTGATGATCATTCTCATTATAAATTAAAGTTCCTCCAGGGACTATATTATCTATTAATAAAGAAAAATACTTTTTATAACCCTCAAAAGAAGAATGTCTTTCAACATGTTTCCAAAACATAGATGTTATTATTGCTAAATGAGGATTAAAAAATTCAAATTTAGATAAATTATCAATTTTAGGTAAAATGTTTTCATTTCCTTCAATAATTATAAAATCATTCTCTTTAGATAAATGAATTGAAGAATCAAACGCTGAAACTTTTTTATTGATAATAAAATCAAAAGAGAAATCATGAAATTTTAAAACATGTAAAATAATAGATATTATAGAAGTTTTCCCATAGGTTCTTCCAGCAACTAAAACTCTAGTTTTTTCTTTTGAAAAATAGTTAATAAACTGTGTAATAGAAAATATCTTAATTTTCAGACTTTCAGCTCTTACAAATTCTGAATTATTGTTATTTAAATTAGAACCCAATATAATAAAATCAATGTTTTTAGTTATATTATTAGGGCGCCATCCTTCATAAAAGTTTAAATTATTTTTTTTGAAATTTTCTTTCAAACTCAATGAAATGTTTTCTTCACTAATAGACACTTCAAAATCAATATTTTTAAGAGCAGTTGCTAGACTTATAGTCTGTTTATCTATAGCTGAAATAAAATGGATTTTTTGCACCTCAAATTATTTCACTTCATTTAAAAGATTCCAAAGACCATCCTTGAGAAGGTCAAGTCCTCTTTTTGAGATAGATGAAATTAAAAAATGTGGAATTTTATCAAAATAATTTTTCATTTCAATTTTATACTCCTCGAATAATTCGTCATCTAATAAATCACACTTAGTTAATGCAATTGCAAAATTTTTATCTAATAATTCTGGATTATATTCCTTTAATTCCGCTATTAAAATTTCAAAATCTTTTTTAACATCTTTTGAATCACATGGAATCGTAAATAATAAAATTGAATTTCTTTCTATATGTCTCAAAAAATAATGCCCTAATCCTTTTCCTTTTCCCGCTCCCTCAATTATACCAGGGATATCTGCAATTACAAAAGATCTGAAATCACGATAAGGAACAATACCTAAGTTTGGTTTAAGTGTTGTAAATTCATAATCAGCAATTTTTGGTTTTGCTCCAGTTACAGCAGCTAATAATGTTGATTTTCCAGCATTAGGAAAGCCCACTAATCCAACGTCTGCTAAAACTTTAAGTTCTAGAGTTACAGCCAATTCTTTTCCTTTTTGTCCTGGCTGTGCATATCTTGGAGTCTGTCTTGTAGAAGATTTAAAGTGCCAATTACCCAGACCTCCTAATCCACCTTCAAGAAGAATGACTTCTTGTTTTTTTTCTGTAATCTCAAATAGCGTTTCATTAGTATTTGAGTCTTTAAAAACTGTTCCAAAAGGCACCTCTACATAAATGTCCTGACCTTGAGCTCCAGAACTTCTATTTTTACTGCCATGCTCTCCATGACCTGCTGAAAAATGTCGCTTAAATTTAAAGTGATATAGTGTCCATAAATTAGAATTAGCTCTAATTATCACATGCCCTCCTCTTCCTCCGTCACCTCCATCGGGTCCACCCTTGGTGATAAATTTTTCTCTATGAAGGTGAATTGAGCCTTTTCCTCCATTCCCAGAGTCTACATTTAACTTTACATAATCCACAAAATTACCTTCTGTCATTTTATTTAATTTGATTAATCAAATTAATTAATCGATTTTTTATTTCATCAATTGTTCCAATGCCATTAATATTAAACAATTTATTCATGGAGTTATAATATTTTTTTAATGGAGATGTTTTTGTGTTATATTCATTAAAGCGATTACGGATTTTATCAATATCTTGATCATCGGTTCTTCCACTTAACTGACCTCTTTTAATTAATCGTTCTTCTAGAATAGAATCCTCAGCTTCCAAAGAAATAGTGGCTGTTATTTTCATGTTAATGGATTTCATAAAAGAATCTAATGCCTCAGCTTGCGAAATTGTTCTTGGAAAACCATCAAAAATAAAACCATTAACATCATGATTTATATTAACCTGATTTATTAACATTTCAATAGTAACTTGATCTGGAACTAAACCTCCTTTATCAATATAAGACTTAGCTAAAAGACCAAGTTGAGTTTTATTTTTAATATTATTTCGAAATAAATCGCCAGTAGATATATGAACTAAATTATAATTTTTTTTTAAGAATTCTGCTTGTGTTCCCTTTCCAGATCCAGGTTTTCCGAATAATATAAGATTAATCATATAACTAAAATTAAAAACCAAATATACCCAATTTGTTTAGCAATTTTCGAATCACCAAAAGATATACGTATTTTTGACAAAAAGTATTGAATGAATTTTTTTTCAACAAATAAAAAACTTGGAATTTTAGGAGGTGGGCAACTTGGAAAAATGTTACTGTACAGTACTCGAAAATGGGATATAAGAACCTTTGTTTTAGATCCTAATTATGAAGCTCCAGCAAAGCTGGCCTGTGATGTTTTTATTCAAGGAGATTTGACAGATTATCAAACTGTCTTAGATTTCGGAAAAAAAGTTGATATTTTAACAATTGAAATTGAAAATATTAATATAAAAGCCCTTTATAAACTTAAAAAAGAGGGAGTTAAAATATTTCCTCAACCCGAAATAATTGAAATTATTCAAAATAAATCTTCACAAAAAGAATTTTATATAAAAAATAATATTCCAACTTCAAACTATAAAAGTTTTTCAAATTTGGAAACTTTGAAAAATGCTATAGCAAAAGGAAGCCTTTCCTTTCCATTTGTTTGGAAAGCATCCGAAATGGGATATGATGGATATGGAGTTTCCGTAATTAAGAAAAATAAAGATTTAGAAAATCTTCTAGATTGTGATTGCATTGCTGAGGACTTTGTGCCTTTTAAAAATGAGCTTTCTGTAATTATAGCTAGACGTGAACAAGGAGAAACTAAAGCATATCCTGTTGTTGAAATGGAGTTTCATCCAACTGCTAATCAAGTAGAATATGTTATTTGCCCTGCTAGAATTTCAAGTGAAATCAAATTAAGGGCAAAGAAAATTGCTTTAGAAGTTTCGAAAAAATATAAACATATAGGCCTTCTTGCTGTTGAGATGTTTTTAACTGAGACAGGAGAAATTTTAGTCAACGAGGTCGCACCAAGGCCACATAATTCTGGACATTTAACAATTGAATCATCATATACAAATCAGTTTGAACAGCATATTAGAGCAATTTTAAATCTTCCATTGGGTGATAGTGGTAATAAAGTATCAGGAGTTATGGTAAATCTAGTTGGAAAAGAAAATCATAATGGGCCTGTTGTTTATAAAAATATTGACCAAATTCTTGCAATAAACGGAGTTACTCCTCATATTTATGGAAAGAAACAAACTCGTCCGTTTAGGAAAATGGGACACGTGTCAATAGTTAATAAAAGTTTAGATAAAGCAAGGCAAATTGCAGAAGAAGTTAAATCAATAATTGAAGTAATCTCTGAATAAAATGGAACAAGTAGGAATTATAATGGGTAGTAAATCAGATCTTCCAGTAATGAAAGAAGCGATTGAAATTTTAAAAAAGTTTAATATAATTGCTGAGGTTGATATAGTGTCCGCCCATCGAACACCCTCTAAACTCATGGAATATGGTGAGAATGCTCATAAAAGAGGTTTAAAGGTTATTATAGCTGGAGCTGGAGGCGCAGCTCACTTACCAGGAATGATTGCCTCTTTAAGTCCTTTACCTGTTATTGGTGTTCCAATAAAATCTAGTAATTCCATTGATGGATGGGATTCAATTCTCTCCATACTACAAATGCCCAGTGGCGTTCCAGTTGCGACCGTTGCATTAAATGGTGCTAAAAATGCTGGGATATTAGCTGCTCAAATTATTGGTGTAGATTCAAATGAAACCCAAAAAAAAATAATTGATTACAAAAACGAATTATCTCAAAAAGTAATTGATAGCTCAAAAAATATAAATAAATAAATTGCAAAACCCTCTTCTTACTGAATTTCAAACTCCTTTTAAATCAGCTCCTTTTTCAAAAATACTTCCAGAACATTTCGTTGAAGCTATTCTGAAAAATATCAATGATTCTATTTCCTTGATTGAACTTATATCGATCCAAAAGGAAATTCCAACTTTTGATAACACAATTAATGGCTTACAAGAATCAAGTAAACAATTAGGTAGAAATGTAAGTTTATTATTTAATTTGAATAGTGCTGAGACCTCTCCTAAATTGCAAGAAGTCACACAAAAAATTGCACCACATTTAAGCAAATACAAAAACGATATACTTTTAAATAAAAAACTTTTTAAAAGGGTAAAATTTGTTTATTTAAAGTCTGATAAATCAATACTATCTCCTGAACAAAATACTTTATTAGAAAAAGAATTTAATGAGTTTGTTAGAAATGGAGCATTATTGTCAACAAAACAAAAAGAAAAATTAAGACAAGTAGATGAAATTCTAGCTATAAGATCTCTTTCTTTTGGTGAAAAAATACTAGCTGACACTAATATCTATTTACTTCATATAAAAAATGAAAAAAAATTAAAAGGACTTCCTGATTTTTCAATAAATGAAGCTAAATCAAAAGCAAAAAGCAAAAATTTAAAAGGATGGGTTTTTACTTTAGACGCACCAAGCTATATACCATTTATAACTTATTCAGAAGTAAGAAGTTTGCGAAAAGAAATTTCTATAGCATATGGAAGCAGAGGTTATAGAAAAAACGAGAATAATACAATCTTATTAATTGAAGAAATAATAAAACTGAGACATAAAAGATCGAAAATTCTTGGTTATAAATCTCATGCTGATTTTGTCTTAGAAGAAAGAATGTCTCTGACAGAAAAAAATACAAATTATTTTATAAGTCAGCTATATTTAAAGTCATTTCCTTTTGCTAAAAAAGAATGGGATGAATTAACCTTGTTTTCTAATCAAAATTTAGGGATAAACAAACTTGAAAAATGGGATATCGCATTTGTGACAGAAAAATTAAAAAAATCATCTTTAGAACTGGATGAGCTTGAATTAAAAAAATATTTTTCGCTAGATAATGTTATTTTGGGTCTATTTAAAATATTGAATAAACTTTACGGCTTAAGTTTTAATATTAATAATAAAATAGAAGTTTATGCTAAATCAGTTAGAGCTTATGAAGTATATGATCGAAATAATAATTTTAAATCTTTGCTATATTTGGATTTATATCCAAGAGCAGGTAAAAGAAGTGGAGCATGGATGACCAGTTATGTTGGTCAAAAAAAAAATCAAAGACCACATATTTCTGTAGTTTGTAATTTTCCGGTTCCTAATAAATCAAAACCATCTCTAATTAGTTTTCAAGACGTAACAACACTATTTCACGAATTTGGACATGCTCTTCATGGCATTTTAGCTAATACGTATTATGAAAGCTTAAGTGGAACAAATGTCTTATGGGATTTTGTTGAGTTACCTAGTCAAATAATGGAAAACTGGTGTTATGAAGAAGAGGCATTAAATATTTTTGCTAGACATTATAAAACTAATAAACTAATACCTAAATCATTTATAAAAAAAATAAAGGCTATTAGTTATTTCCAGCAAGGAATTCAGAACCTTAGACAACTTGGCTTTGCATCACTTGACCTGAGTTATCATTCAATGAATTCACATGAAATTAAAAATATAAAAAAACATGAAGATTTGATTTTAGATAAATTTAATTTTATAAAACCATACAAAGATCAGTGCTTAAGTTCTTCATTTTCTCATATATTTCAGGGAGGTTATTCTGCTGGTTATTATAGTTATAAATGGGCAGAGGTATTGGATGCTGATGCGTTTGAAATGTTTATAGAAAATGGTATTTTTAACTCTAAAGTTGCTAAAAAATTTGAAGATAATATTCTTTCTAAAGGGGGGACAGAACACCCTATGAAACTTTATAAGAAATTCAGAGGCAAAGAGCCTGATCCAGAAGCATTGATTAGAAGATCTGGTTTAATATAAGCAAAGTAAATATCCAAATTATTGGAATTCCCTCAACCCAAAACCTTGTGAAGCTTAAAGGTTTATTGGTAGATGAAATTAACAATGCATAGCCTAGAACTAAATAAATAAAAAATTCAATAATTTTAAATATCAAATTGATTTCAATGACAAAATAAAGCAAACAAGTATTTAATGTTAAAAGTAGAATCCCTAATAATTTACTTTTAAAAACTCCAAACCTTTGGGGCAAAGTACCAAGCTCACTATCATCTATGTTAATATCTCGAATCTCGAACGGAATTGTAGCAACCAAAACGAAAATAAAACGTTGAATACCCAAAATAACATTTTGATTGAACTCAAGAATATTCATCTGACTTGTTAGAGAAACATAGCTTACCAAAGTCCATGAAAAAGCAACTAAAAAAATCTTAACACCATTTGAATTTCTCAAATTTATTTTTGAAGAAGGATTTGGAATAATATAAAAAATTACTAAAATAAAACTCAGTATAAAAACAACTTGTGTTAACAAATGAGTATAAAAAAAACACCATATACCAATTAATAATGACGAAAAAGTGATAAAAATTATTTCTTTTGAAACCAGTGTTTTGTTTTTTAAAAACATTGATCCATACTTTATTACATTATATCCAACAACTGATGAAGTAAACACAAGTCCATCTAGATAAAGGTTTTCAGTTGAATTAAAATAAATAAAAGACACTTTATATAAGGCCCAAACTGCAAAAGAAACATGTAAACTGCTTAGCAAGTAAAAAGAATAAAGGGTTTTAAGTAGTTTCATTTTGTAAAACTAAACAAAGTGCTTTTTTATTTTATTTTTTTAGTTGAAAAATTTTTAAAATAGATGTACATATCTAAATAATACAATTAAATTTTGAACTATTTTTGAAAAAAAAAGAATGAACACAGATCTTTTTGAATCAAGACATATTGGGCCTAGTTCAGATGAAGTAAATAAAATGTTGAAATCACTAGGGGTTAAAAATTTAAATGACTTAATTGATGAAACAATTCCAAAAAGTATTCAATTAAAAAAACCCCTGAATCTTCCTGACGGAATAAGTGAAAATTATTTTTTAAAACATATAAAAGAAGTAGGTGAAAAAAATAAAATTTTTCAAACATACATAGGGCTTGGATATAATCCTTCCATTACACCAGCTGTAATTCAAAGAAATATTCTGGAAAACCCTGGATGGTACACTGCATACACTCCATATCAAGCTGAAATTGCTCAAGGCAGATTAGAAGCTTTATTTAATTTTCAAACAGTCATTTGTGATCTTACGTGTATGGAAATAGCAAATGCTTCTTTATTAGATGAAAGCACATCTGCAGCAGAGGGAATGACTATGTTACATAGTTTTTTTAATTCAAAAATTAAAAAACTTGGTGCAAATAAATTTTTTGTCCATGATCAAATTCTTCCTCAAACATTATCGGTTTTAAAAACAAGAGCAACACCTTTAGAAATAGAACTAATTGTTGGTAATCCTGAAACCTTTGAATTTAATGAAAATTTTTATGGAGCTTTAATTCAATATCCAGGAAAACATGGTGAAATAGTAAATCTTCCGGAGATTACAGAAAAACTCAAATTAAAAGATATTAAATGTATTGTAGCTGCTGATATTCAAAGCTTAGTTTTGTTAGAGGGACCTGGATCTTATGATGTAGATGTAGTTGTTGGAACTACTCAGCGTTTTGGAATTCCGCTTGGCTATGGAGGTCCTCATGCAGCATTTTTTGCTACAAAAAAAATATATAAAAGAAGCATACCTGGAAGAATTATTGGGCAAACCAAAGACACGGATGGTAATCCCGCTTTAAGAATGGCTTTACAAACAAGAGAACAACATATAAAAAGAGATAGGGCTACTTCAAATATATGTACAGCTCAAGTTCTTTTAGCTGTAATGGCAGGAATGTATGCTGTTTATCATGGGCCCGAGGGGTTAAAGTATATTGCAAATAAAATACATGATAATGCAAAAAAATTGGAAAAAATGCTAAATAATATTGGTATTAATCAATTAAATAAGTTTTATTTTGACACCCTTAAAGTTAATGTTGAATCTGAAGAAATTAGACTAATTGCAGAAAAAGCTAAAATTAACTTAAATTATATTGATAATAATACTGTGTCTATTTCATTAAATGAGACAACAGATAAAATTGAATTGGAGGCTTTATTCAAAATATTTAGTATTTATGCAAATAATTTAAATAAGAAAGAAAAAGAAAATCATATTTCTCTAATTAGAATCCCTAAATCAACGACTAGAGTAAAAAGTTTTATGACTCATTCTGTTTTTAATTCTTATCATTCTGAGACAGCGTTAATGAGATATATTAAAAGTCTTGAATTAAAAGATTTAGCTTTAAATCATTCTATGATTTCACTTGGATCATGTACAATGAAGCTAAATGCAGCAGCAGAAATGCTTCCTTTAAGCTCACCTAATTGGAACAGTATTCATCCTTTTGTTCCAGTTAATCAAGCTAAAGGGTATCATAAAATTTTAAAAGCTTTAATTTCTCAACTAAATGAGATAACTGGATTTCACGCAACTTCAATTCAACCAAACTCTGGAGCTCAAGGAGAGTATGCCGGTTTAATGGTTATAAGAGCATATCATCTTTCAAGAGACAATAGACATCGTAATATCTGTTTAATCCCAGCTTCAGCTCATGGAACTAACCCAGCTTCAGCTGTAATGGCAGGAATGAAAGTTGTTGTTATAAATACAGATAAAAATGGAAATATTGATTGGAATGATATTAAAGAAAAGGCTGAGCTTTACAAAGAAAATTTAGCAGCTTTAATGATCACATATCCATCAACTCATGGAGTTTTTGAGAGTCATATTCAAAAGATAACAAGACTTATTCATGATAGTGGTGGACAAGTTTATATGGATGGCGCTAATATGAATGCACAGGTTGGTTTAACTAGTCCTGCTATTATTGGTGCTGATGTATGTCACCTAAACTTACACAAAACCTTTGCAATTCCTCATGGAGGAGGTGGGCCTGGAGTTGGACCCATATGTGTAGCAAAACATTTAGCATCATTTCTTCCATCTAATCCTATTATAAAAACAGGAGGTAATAAAGGAATAAACGCTATTGCTGGGGCCCCATGGGGGTCTGCATTAGCTTGTATTATATCTTATGGCTATATAAAAATGCTTGGGAAAAATGGATTGAAAAATTCTACTAAAATAGCCATCTTAAATGCAAATTATATAAAAAAGTCGCTCGAAGGTGCTTATGAAATTTTATATACTGGAGAAAATGGAAGGGCTGCTCATGAGCTAATAATAGATTGCAGGAGCTTCAAGAAAAAAGGCGTTGAAGTTGTTGATATAGCAAAAAGACTAATGGACTATGGTTTTCATGCTCCTACTGTATCATTCCCTGTAGCAGGAACAATGATGATTGAGCCTACAGAAAGCGAAAACTTGAATGAAATTGACCGTTTTTGTAAAGCGATGATTTCTATTAGGTTAGAAATTGAAAGTGATAACCCAGATGGAATAGAAATTCTTAAAAATGCACCTCATACTTTATCAATGATTACTAATGATTCCTGGCCATTCAAATACAGCCGAAAGAAGGCAGCTTTCCCTTTAGATTTTGTAAAAGAAAATAAGTTTTGGCCAAGAGTTAGAAGAGTTGATGAAGCATTTGGGGATCGTAATTTAATTTGTAGCTGCACTCCATTAAATGAATATCAAAATATTGATAATCAATGATTTATAAACATATTTTGTAATCTATTATAATTTTAAAAAAAAATGAACATTACAGTTAATTTAGTTTTTATTGTTAATAGAAATGTAAATATTAATAGTATTGTCAATATATGATGAATTCAAAAATAATTGGGACCGGAAGCTATATTCCATCTGAAGTTAAAAATAATAATGCTTTTCTAGATCATTCATTTTTAGATATTGAAGGAAATAAAATTCAATCTGAAAATGAGGAAATCATTGATAAATTTGAATCAATTACAGGGATAAAAGAAAGAAAATATGTAACTAACGGCATGAAATCTTCTGATATAGCTACAGAAGCATCCATAAGCGCTATTAAATCATCATCTGTTAACCCAGAAACTATTGATTACATAATTTTAGCTCATAATATTGGAGACGTAACTCAAGGATCAAATCAATTAGACGCTATGCCTTCACTGGCATCTAGAGTGAAGTCAAAACTTGGAATAGAAAACCCTAATTGTGTCGCTTACGACATCTTATTTGGCTGTCCAGGTTGGCTAGAAGGAGTTATTCAAGCTAATGCCTTTATAAAAGCAGGAATTGCAAATAGATGTCTAGTTATAGGATCTGAAACTTTATCTCGAGTCATTGATTCAAATGATAGAGATGGAATGATTTTTGCCGATGGAGCTGGAGCTGTAATTATTGAATCTTCAAATAAGAGTGATGGAGTTCTAAGTCATAAAACTGTTACTTACTCTAATAATGATGAAGCAAACTATATATGCTATGGAAAATCAAATAACTTAAACTCCGATGATACTAAGTACATTAAAATGCAAGGGAGAAAAGTATATGAATTCGCATTAAACAAAGTCCCTAATGCTATGAAAAAATGTTTTGACGAATGTGGTCATGATATAAAAGATTTGAAAAAAATATTTATTCATCAGGCAAATCTAAAAATGGATGAAGCTATTGTTAAACGTTTTTATAAACTATATGACCTAAAAGCTCCTAAAGATGTTTTACCGATGAATATTGAAGTGTTTGGTAATAGCTCTACTGCAACAATTCCAACACTTCTAGACTTAGTTATAAAAAAAAAGTATAATGGTCATGAAATAAAAAAAGGAGATATAATTCTTTTTGCTAGTGTAGGAGCCGGAATGAACATAAATGCCGTTTCTTATCAATACTAATTTTTATTTCACATATAGTTTTTTCCTTTTTGTATTTTTACAAAAGACATGAAGGTTTTAATAAATATTGGAAGTTACTTTTTAATGCTTCAAAAAGTTTTTGGAAAGTTTACTAAATGGTCTGTACTTAGAACTCTGATTTTTAAGGATATAGAAGTGCTAATTATTGGGTCTCTTGGCATTGTTAGTGTTATTTCTTTTTTTGTGGGTGGTGTGGTTGCGATACAAACAGCTCTAAACTTGAGCAATCCTTTAATTCCTAGAAATCTTATAGGTTATGCTACGAGACAATCTGTTATTTTAGAATTTGCCCCTACTTTTATGTCTATAATTATGGCTGGAAAGGTAGGTTCATATATAACATCAAGTATTGGAACGATGAGAGTTACAGAGCAAATTGATGCTTTGGAGGTCATGGGGATTAACACTTATAACTATCTTATTTTTCCTAAAATAATTGCTTTATTACTATATCCATTTGTTATAACACTTTCAATGTTTTTAGGAATTTTGGGGGGTTATGTAGCAAGCGTAACAGGTGGCCTTTGTTCTAGTGCTATATTTATTGAAGGACTTCAACTTGATTTTAACCCTTTTCATATACAATATGCTTTTATTAAGACTACTCTATTCTCATTTTTTTTAGCAACAGTTCCTGCATTTCATGGATATTATCTCAAGGGCGGAGCTCTTCAAGTCGGAAAAGCAAGTACCACTTCTTTTGTTTGGACTAGTGTGGTAATAATTTTAGCCAATTTTATAATAACTCAATTAATTCTTGCTTAATGATAACTGTAAAAAACATTTTTAAGGTTTTTGACAAAACAACTATACTAAATAATATTAGTGCTTCTTTTAAAAAAGGAAAGACAAATCTAATTATTGGTCAGAGTGGATCTGGAAAAACAGTTTTATTAAAATGTTTATTGGGATTGCATGTTCCTGAAAAAGGAGAAATATTTTTTGGAGATGAGTCATTAATTGATATGAAAGAAAAACAAAGGAGGATGCTTAGACAGGAAATGGGAATTGTTTTTCAGGGAAGTGCTCTTTTTGATTCAATGAATGTTGAGGAAAATATTATGTTTCCATTAAAAATGTTTACTAATAATAATGATGAGGAAATATTAGATCGAGTAAATGAAGTTATTAAAAGAGTAAATTTAACTAATTCAAATTATAAAATGCCTTCAGAGCTTTCGGGGGGTATGCAAAAAAGAGTAGCCATCGCTAGAGCTATTGTTATGAATCCAAAATTTTTATTCTGCGATGAGCCCAATTCTGGATTAGATCCAAAAACTTCAATACTAATTGATAATTTAATTCAAGAAATAACAAAAGAGTATAACATAACAACGGTAATTAATACTCACGACATGAATTCTGTTATGGAAATTGGAGAAAATATTATTTTTCTTCAGAATGGAAAAAAAGAATGGGAAGGTTCAAACCTAGATATTTTTGATACTGATAATAAACCGTTTATTGACTTTGTTTATTCATCAGAAATATTAAAGAAGGCGAGAAAAGCTTTAAAAAATAGTAAAGCTGATTTATAATGTTACTTCAGCTATTGGATTGAATAGATATTTCCTTCCTGATGATTTCTCTTCACATTCAAAACGTTTTCTAAGTTTTGGTCCTTTTTTAAAAACTCGACCGTTATATATTTTAAAATACTCTCCTTCAGGAATTTTAAAAACATATAATTTATCATCTTTTTCATAGGTATGCAATGCTGTTACTAATTCTATATCAGAGTCTGAAGACGCTTTGGGGTTTATAAAATGTTTTCTTAAAACTGGCAGAAGTTTTTCAGGAAAAATACTTGAATTTAAAAATGGAGTCATTAGGTTTATATATGTTTTTTTCCATTCAATTCCGTGTGGTTTTATATTTTTACTATGAAATTTATATGTGACTAAATGAGCTATCTCGTGAATTAAAGTTATTAAAAATCTAAACGGGCTAAGATTAGAATTAATTGTAATCTGTTCAGAGCCATTAAAATAAATTCTGTAATCTCCGTGCTTAGTATATCTTTTTTTTGATATTTTAAATTTAACCGGATATTCCTTTATGTATTTTGCTAAAATGGAGTGAGCCTGAACTGGCGTGTAGTCAAATATCGTTTTAAAATGATTATCCATTATGGAGTGGATAAAGAAACTGGAATCAATTTTCCATTATACAATTCATGTCCTGAAATTGAGAACTCTAAAATATAAGAGGCCATTTTTTTAGCTGAAACATTTGATTTATATCCAGGAAAAGCCTTTTCTAACATTTCGGTTTGTACAGCTCCAAGGGCTAGAACATTAAATGAAGGGCCTGTTTCATTGTATTCCTCAGCAAGTAATTCAGTTAATGTTATTAAAGCTCCTTTACTACTTGAATAGGCAGAAAGTCCTGGAAACTTTGAGCTACCCTGAACTCCCCCCATACTACTAATATTTAAAACATGGCTTTTTTTATTCATTATTGGTAAACACATACGAATAACGGATACAACCCCAAAGACATTAACATTATATACATTTTTAAAAGTTTTAATAGAAGTTTCTTCAAAAGGCATGTTTACCAGTAATCCTGCATTGTTTATTAAAATATCTAATTTGATTTTTTTTTGAATTAGATTTTTAACAAAAGATTCTATTAAGGAATCATTAGTTATATCAACAGAATATGAGTCAACATTTATAAGAGGTTTTAAATTAGTTATGTCTCTAGAAATAGCTATTACTTTATGCCCTAAAGAAGCGGCTGTTTTAGCTATCTCAAAACCAATACCGTTACTAGCTCCTGTAATTAAAATAGTTTTTTTGTTTATCATAGACTATAATAAGAGTCCTATCGGATTTTCTATAAAATTTCTTAAAGTTTTAAGAAATGCTGAGCCAGTAGCACCATCAACTGATCTATGATCGCACGCCAATGTAAGTTTCATTGTGTTTCCTACTACAATCTTACCCTCTTTGACAATTGGTTTTTGAATTATTGCACCAACAGATAAAATAGCTGAATTAGGCTGATTAATAATGGATGTAAATTCAGAAATACCAAACATACCAAGATTGGAAATTGTAAAAGTACTTCCATCCATTTCGGCTGGCGTTATCTTTTTAGACCTTGCTCGAATTGCTAACTCTTTAACTAGCTCACCAATTTGTAATAAGCTTTTTTCGTTTGCAAATTTAACAACAGGGACTACAAGCCCTTCGTCGACTGCGACAGCAACTCCCACATGAACATGATTAAAGTGAACTATTTTCTCATCATACCATCTAGAATTAACTTCAGGATGAAGCTTCAAAGCTTTTGCTGATGCTTTTATAATTAAATCATTAAATGAAATCTTTGAATCTGTTGAGTTATTATGCTGAATTCTAAATGAAATTAGATTTTCCATGTCAAATTCAACTCCTAAATAATAATGGGGTGCTGAAAATTTTGATTGAGAAAGTCTTTTAGCAATAGCTTTTCGCATTTGGCTGTTTGCAAATTCAGATAAAGACTCTTCTCTATTTAAAGTTGAATTTTCTTTTGAAACGATATTACTAGAATTAAAGTTTTCAATATCTCTTTTTATAATTCTACCATTATCTCCAGTCCCACTTACTTGTGAAATTTTTATTCCTTTTTCAGTAGCAATCTTTTTAGCTAATGGAGAAGCAAAAATTCTATCATTATTTATTATTTCAGATTTAATATTTTTAATTGGTTTTTCTGACTCCTTAGGTTTCTCTTTTAAAGATTCCTCTTTTTTAGTTGTATTACTTGATTCATTTATAGTACTAGATTCTTTACTTGAATTTAATGAAAGTAGCACTTCATCAACATCAGTATCTTTATCTCCAATAATCGCTAAAACACTATCAACCAAAGCTGATTCGCCCTCTTTTACCCCTATATAAATTAAATGTCCAGAATAAAAAGATTCAAACTCCATAGTGGCCTTGTCTGTCTCAATTTCGGCTAAAATATCTCCCTCTTTAACAATATCACCAACTTTTTTATTCCATGAAGCTACGACCCCTTCTTCCATTGTGTCACTTAATCTTGGCATATTAATAACCTCTAAATTTTTATTGATATTAGTAATGGGTTTCGTTTCTTTAACTACTCTATTTTCTGATTTCACATCAGATTTTTTAGAAAGTGAATCTTTGGAAGGTTTATCTATATATTTTGAAATATTTTCATCTTTTTCACCAATAATAGCAAGCAAGCTATCTACCGGTGCAGTTTCACCTTCATTCACACCAATGTGAAGTAGTTCGCCTTCATAAAAAGCTTCAAACTCCATTGTAGCCTTATCCGTCTCAATTTCAGCTAAAATATCTCCCTCTTTAATGCTATCACCAACTTTTTTAAACCACTTAGCAACTGTGCCTTCTTCCATCGTATCGCTCAAGCGGGGCATGTTTATAATTTCAGGCATATTAATCTAATTTATGTTTCAAAAAAGGATAATCTTTTTGTTCATATACTGCATCGTACATTAAGCTTTTATCAGGATATGGAGATTCATTTGCAAATTTTTCACACTCAAGCACTCGCTCTTTGATAGATACATCTATTTTATCTAACTGAGATTGTGTTGCATATTTCTTTTTCACTATAACATCTTTAACCTGAATAATTGGATCTATCTTACGGTATTCAACTACCTCATCTTTAGTTCGGTACTGTTGAGCATCTGACATTGAATGGCCACGATATCTATATGTTTTCATTTCTAAAAATGAAGGACCTTTTCCGGATCTAGCGTGTTTAATTGCCTTATCTAATGATTTTGCAACTTCAACAGGGTTCATTCCGTCTACAGGCTCACATGGCATTTCATAACCAAGACCTAGTTTCCAAATATCTTGATGACTTGCAGTTCTCGCTACAGAAGTACCCATAGCATATCCATTATTTTCAACGACAAAGACAACAGGTAAGCCCCATAGAGTAGCTAGGTTTAATGTTTCATGTAAAGTTCCTTGTCTTACTGCTCCATCTCCCAAAAAACATAAAGTAACATTATCCCTGTTAAAATATTTATCACCAAATGCCATACCGGCTCCTAAAGGAATTTGACCACCAACAATTCCATGTCCTCCATGAAATTTAAATTCTTTAGAAAAAATATGCATTGAACCGCCCAAACCAGATGATGTTCCCGTGGCTTTCCCAAATAATTCAGCCATAACTCTCCTTGGATCTTCTCCCATTCCTATAGGTTGAACATGATTCCTGTAAGCTGTTATCATCCTATCCTTTCCGAGCTGCATAACATGTAGCGCACCTGCTAAAACAGCTTCTTGACCGTTATACAAATGTAAAAAGCCTCTTACCTTTTGTTGGATATAAACAGAGGCTAATTTGTCTTCAAACTTTCTCCAAAAAAGCATGTTTTCATACCAATTAAGATATGTCTCCTTGGTGATTTTTTTCATAAAACCTATATGATATGTGTTTAATTAAGCAAAACAAAAATACTGAATTCTTGTGGATTTTTAAATGCTTTCTAGAATATTAAAAGCTAAAGAAAATCTCAATGTGTTTTCTAATGGACTTCTTACATTTGAAGTAGAGAATAAATAAGATACATTAAAGTTCATTTGATTAATTAAAAACCCTGTTCCAAAAGTCACATAACGTCTAGCACCTTTTTCTATGCTTTCATTAAAATATCCTGTTCTTAATGAAAAAGCTTCCTGAAAAACGTATTCAAAACCTAATGCCCATGTAATTTCTTTTAGCTCTTCTTTGAATCCATCAGGAGCATCATTAAAAGATTGCATGATCCCTTTTAAAAACCCTATATCTGGTTGCTTATATCCTAAAAATTTATTTGAATCATCATAACTAGCTATAGGAGTAGGAACTAATAATTTATTTAATTCTAAATTAAAATTCAAAGTGTTATCATCATCAAAAGAAATCTCAAGTCCAGTTCCAAGCTTAAGATTTGTCGGAATGAAATTTTGTTTTCCCCCTACGTCATATTTTAATCTAGGGCCTATATTAGATATGTTAAAACCAGATCTAAAAATTGTATTCATACCATTTATATCAAAAGATTTACTTTGATAAAAACCTGCAATATCAACACCTAAAGAATTTGCTGAATTATTATCTGAATCACTGGAAAGTTTTAAATCAGATCTAATATACCTCACAGCGACAGCCATTGAAAAAAACTCACTTAGCTTCAAAGAATATGATAAGTCAAGAGTTAATTCGTTTGGGCGCTCAACCCCTTGATCTATAATTGATCCAGCAATAACCTGATTAAACTGTACGTCACCCAAACTGAAATACTTAAAACTTGTAGCCCACGAACTCCTCTCATTAAGTTTTCTGTAATAAGTTACATTTCCTAAAAAAATATCATTTACTAGCTTACTTAGGTAAGGAGTATAACTTATCCCAAAACCTCCTGATGTTTTTACAAAAGAATATTTAGCAGGGTTCCATTGCTGAGAAAAAGCATCTGAACTAGTTGCTACTCCAATATCTCCCATTCCTGCCGCTCTTGCGTCTGAGGTTATTAATAAAAAAGGAACCCCTGTAGTAATAACTCTATCTTGAGCATTTATTTTAAAGATAAACATGATCAAGACAGATACTCCAAAAAATAGAATTTTACTTTTTATCATTTTGCATATTTATAACGAATAGATATCGTTTTTGGTATTTTTTTTAAAAAAAAATACTAAAAATTTATTTTAAACGTTCTAGGATTGAATGTTTTAATGAGTCTGTTATTTAATAAATAACAATGAGAGTGTTAAAATTATTATATTTGTTTAAGTTTTACAAACATAAAGTATTTATATGAGCATAAAAATTGTATATCGTTTACCTCTTTTGGTTCTAATATTATTAATAGTTACTGGTTGTGGTAAAAATAATACGTCAAGAGGAACTGGTTGGGGTATAAATGCAAAGGATAAAGGTTTTCAATATAATACTGACTTTGAAGATCAAGAAACTGGTCCTGGATTAGTATTTATCGAAGGAGGTACTTTTACAAAAGGCCAAGTTCAAGATGATGTTCTTCATGACTGGAATAATAGTCCATCTCAACAACATGTAATGTCTTTTTACATTGATGAAACTGAGGTTACTAATATCATGTATATGGAGTATTTAGACTGGTTAGAAACTGTTTTTCCTCAAACTAATAATATATATAGACAAGTTTACCGTCAAGCCCTTCCTGATACTCTTGTTTGGAGAAACGCTCTTGGATACGTTGAGGAGCTTACCACTAATTATCTTCGCCATCCGGCTTATGCTGAATACCCAGTTGTTGGAGTTACTTGGGTTCAGGCAGTTCAATATGCAGAGTGGAGAACAGATAGAGTAAATGAATTTTTACTAGAAAGAGAATCATATGTTAAAAAAGATGTTCGTTTTGAAAGTATAGATCCAAATAGCACATTTAATACTCAAGCATACTTAAGTAGGCCTGAAACAGCATACGGTTCAAAAATTGATAGCCTTGATGGAGGAGAAATACCCCTTATTAATTCTGGGAAAAGGGGTACTACTAAAAAAGATACAACAACAGTAAATGTATATGCTGGCGTAGGCAGTGGGCTTCTTCTACCATCCTATAGACTTCCAACAGAAACAGAATGGGAGTATGCAGCTTTAGCTTTAGTAGGGGATAGAGAGTATAACAATTACAGAGGTAAGAAAAAATATCCTTGGCAGGGAGAATACACAAGATCTCAAGATCGAAAAATGGAAGGTGATCAGTTAGCAAACTTCAAGTTTGGTAAGGGTGATTATGGAGGAATTGCTGGATGGTCAGACGATGGAGCAGATATAACAATTCAGGTTAAGTCTTATCCTCCAAATGACTTTGGATTATATGATATGGGTGGTAATGTAGCCGAGTGGGTTGCCGACGTTTACAGACCTATAATAGATGACGAATACAATGATTTTAATTATTACAGAGGAAACATCTACTATAAGAAAAGAATTGGAGAGGATGGAAAAGCTATTGTTATTGCAAGGGATGAATTGATTTACGATACTCTACCGAATGGGAGAGTAATACTAAAAAAAATACCAGGACAATTAGATCAATTAGCAATTGATGAGGAAGAAACATTTTTAAGACAAAACTTTTCAGAAAGTGATAATCGTAACTTTCGTGATGGAGATAGAGAGTCTTCTAGAGAGTTTGTTAAAGGACCACCTGAAGAAGGAGAAATGGAAACCCGCACTGAAACCTCAGGCATGTACAATGCCCCTAAGTCTCCATCGATAGTAACAAATGAAGAAACTGGAAAAAAAGAATATAAGAAAGATGATTCTAGTAAAAGAAGTTCATTAATTACTGATGAAACTAGAGTTTATAAAGGTGGGTCATGGAAAGATAGAGCTTATTGGCTGGACCCGTCTCAACGTAGATTTCTACCTCAATATATAGCTACAGAATATATAGGCTTTAGGTGTGCTATGTCTCGAGTTGGATCCAAAAGCAAAAATAAAAAATCAGCACGTCATCGACGTGGTGGACGTTAAATTCTTTTAAGGCATCCTAATGGATGCCTTTTTTTTTATGAGTGAAATAGAAAAAATATATAAAATTTTTAAGAAAGCATCAGGGGTATACACTGACACAAGAAAACGATTAATTAATGGAGTTTTTATAGCTCTTAAGGGGTCTTCATTTGACGGAAACACATATGCGTCAAAAGCAATTCAACAGGGTGCTTGTATTGCTATTGTTGACGATTTTGAAACATCTAAGAGAAATGAAAAAATTATATATGTAAAAGACACCTATTCTACATTAAAAAATCTAGCTAATTACCATAGAAAGAAGTTGACTTGCCCAGTAGTTGCTATAACTGGTAGTAATGGTAAAACTACTACAAAAGACCTTCTAAAGGTAGTGTTGGAAGAAGGCTATGAAACTCATGCAACTCAAGGGAATTTGAATAATCATATTGGTGTTCCTTTAACTATATTAAATTTACCACTATCGGCTGAATTATCCATAATTGAAATGGGTGCTAACCATCTAAAAGAAATTGAAGAATTATGTAAAATTGCTGAACCAACTCATGGGTTTATTACAAATTTTGGAAAGGCTCACATTGAAGGTTTTGGGAGTGAAAATGGAGTTGTGAATGGTAAATCAGAGCTATATACCTATTTGACAATTTCGAAAGGAACTGTATTTGTAAATTTGGACAATAAGAACCAAGTAAAAAAATTAGGTGAGGCTCCCTTTATTTCTTTTGGTCAAGATGAAAAATCAGATTACCAAGTATCATATCAAAATAGAAATAACAAGTTAGAGATAAGCTTCAAAGGATTTAAATTTAAAAGTTCACTTCACGGTGAATACAACCTTAAAAATATTGCAGCAGCAATTGTTATTGGGAATTACTTTAAAGTTCCGATAAATAAAATTCAAAAAGCAATTGAATCTTACAAATCAAGCAACAATAGGTCTCAATTAATAAAACTAAAAAACTATAAAATTATATTAGATGCTTATAATGCTAATCCTTCAAGCATGGAGCTAGCTGTCAAAAGTTTTAAAAAAAGTTATTCTAATATGAATATTTTAATTTTAGGGGATATGTTGGAGCTTGGAGATTATACTTTAACTGCACATAAAGAAATAATTCGGTTAGCAAAAAAATTATCGTTCTCTAAAATAATTACAGTCGGTGAAAATTTTAAAAAAACTGGAATATTATTATCTAATCTAGAACAATTCAGTACTACAAAAGAATTAATAGTTCATCTTGAAAATAAACCTATTAAGGAAGAAAATATTTTAATTAAAGGTTCTAGATCTATGGAATTAGAAAAAATATTAACTATTCTCTAAAAGAAGATCTGACACTTCTTTCCCTACTAAACTTCCTAATGCAACCCCCATTCCTCCGAGTCTAACACCCATTACAGCATTCTTGTGTATTTTTTTTATTATAGGTTGCTTAGTGTCACCAAAAGCCATTATACCTGACCATTCCATGTCTAGTTCATAATTAGTATCAGGCAAAATAATGGAATCTAAATCATTAAGAAGTGATTTTTTAATTATTTTATTTATTCCAAATTCTGTGGTATTTTCATTTTTTAAATCTAACTGTCTTCCTCCACCGAACAGTACTCTATTTTGAAAGTCTCTGAAATAATAGTACCCTTTATTGTAATGGAAACATCCCTTTAATTTTAAATTTTTTATTGGTTTAGTTATTAACACCATTCCTCTTCCAGGATTAATATCATAATCAGGAAACCATTGCTTTGTAAAAGCATTAGAACAAATAGCCAAATACTTTGATTTAAATGAAATTTTTGAATTAAAATTTGAAACATGAATTTCATGATCAAAAGAGTTTAGATCAAAATTTTCTACATTAGCTCCTGTAATTATTTTAATTCCCTTTTGATTAGCTAATTTTTGAAGCTCATAAATAGTAGTTCCTGTATTAATTTGAGCCTCAAAAGGATTAAAAATTAGTTGCTTAACTATTTTTTTTGAAAAACCCAAACTTTCAATTTTCTCATTTTTTAATGAAAATATATTTTTATTAAATATTGGGAAAAGTAGTTTATTATATTTTTCTATTGATCTTTCAAGATTTTGATTTTGAGTAAAAAAAAGCTCATAACCTCCATTATTTATTAAATCAAGATTTTTTTGAGAAATAGTTTTTTTAAGAAGCTCTAAACCTCTAACACGTTTTTCTACCAAATTAAGTAAAGAAAGTTCAGACATTTTAATACTGTCTTCGATTAACTCTGAAATAGATCCAAAACATGCAAAACCAGCATTTTTAGTACTCGCTCCATTTGGAAAAATATCTCGTTCCAAAATCGCAATTCTTGCGTTAGGTTTTTTTTTATTAAAAGACAATGCTGAAAATAGACCTGAAATTCCCCCTCCAATGACAATTAAATCATAGTTAGTAAATGCTATTTTTTCCCAATAACTTATCATTAGTAAGCTAATTAATATTAACTAAAGTAATTAAATTGAAAGATTGGTATTAAGGTACTTTATTAGACTTATTATTAATGATTTTTTTTAAATTTTATCATCTTCATAATCTAAAGAAGCACTAACAAATGATTAATCCTTAAAGCCTCCAAACAAGACAATAAAAAATAATAACACAAAAAATATCTCTGAAATATGTAGTTAAACTCTATGTCAATCACAATTTAACCAAAAAGTGCGATTTATTAAAATAATTTAAAAATTAGAATTTTTAAAAACTTAATTTTAACTACTTTAGATTTTAAATATTATATTTTTTAAATGAAAAAAATTATATTACTTCTATTGCTCACCTCTAATGCTTTATTCTCGCAGGATTGGCTTGTAATAGAACAGCATACCGAAAATAGATATAAAAATGGGAAGATGAAGGTTGTTATAGATGATGGAAAATCATTAAACACTATTGAGCTAGAAGATCCTTCGTTTGCCAACCTAATCAAGACTCTTCAAGGAGAGGATTTCGAATTAAAATTTATAGACTCTTCTTTTATTCTTGAAGGAAAAACTCAAAAACCAATCACACGATATTACTTTATCAGAAAGGATTTATAACTATTTTATTTAAAAGTATGAGAACCTTAAAGGTGCTTTTGTTTTGTTTATTGTTTTTTAATTGTCAAAAAAATGATGATTGCATAACTATTATTGAAAAAAAATATATAGAAAATAAATATTATTTTTTATTTGAAGCAAATAATATAACTAACAACACCAACAATCTTCAATCTACAAATATTCCTGACCAATACTCTTCGGGACAGGTTGATGATAAGACTTATCAAAGTTATAACGTTGGTGATGTATATTGTAACAATTAATTATAAATGCAGAGCTTTAAAAAAACAGACATTAATAAAATGTCAAAAATTTATAGGTTAAACCTTATTAATAGTATTACTGGCTACAAATCTGCAAACCTGATTGGAACCAAAACAAATGATAATATTAATAATGTTGCTGTGTTTAGCTCTGTTATACATTTGGGTAGTAATCCTCCATTAATTGGTTTTATTCTTAGACCTACCAAAGTTCCAAGGCACACATATGAAAATATACATAAATATGGTTGCTTTACACTAAATCAAATAAGTAAATCTCAAATCAAATCAGCTCATCAGACAAGTGCGAAATATTCAAAAGAAAATTCCGAGTTTAAAGAAACAGGATTAAAATATGATTTTAAAGACGGAATTGAAGCCCCTTTTGTTAAAAATTCTCCTATTCAAGTTGGTTGTTCTTATATAAATGAATATGATATAAAAGAAAATAATACGATTTTTATTATTGGGAAAATAGAGGTTATATACGTAAATAAAAATCTTTTATTAGATGATGGATTAGTTCAACTCGATAAGGGTGCAATTG
The DNA here is from genome assembly GCF_982709265.1 of Candidatus Marivariicella framensis. Classification (NCBI taxonomy): domain Bacteria; kingdom Pseudomonadati; phylum Bacteroidota; class Flavobacteriia; order Flavobacteriales; family Flavobacteriaceae; genus Candidatus Marivariicella; species Candidatus Marivariicella framensis. Next base: position 107,757 of record NZ_CEXPNT010000002.1, read on the forward strand.
TTGCAATTAACGGTTTGGATGCATATGCCTTACCTAAATTAATCGAAAGATTTTCATATGCAAGACCATAAAGTAATTTTTAAATTTATTATTTATGGAATTTATTGATGAAGCTCTCATTGAATATGCAATTAAAAACAGTAGTGAGGAGTCTGATTTACTAAAAATATTAAGAAAAGAAACCAATCAAAAAATTCTTCATCCAAGAATGCTTAGTAGTACTATTCAGGGAAGATTTTTAAGTTTTATTTCTAAATTAATTATGCCTAAAAACATTCTTGAAATTGGAACTTATACAGGTTATGGAACTCTTTGTCTTTCTGAAGGACTTCAAAAAAATGGTAAAATTCATACTATAGAGATCAATGAGGAGTTAAAAGATTTTCAAAATCACTTTTTTAGACAAAGTGATAAAAAAAATCAAATCAATCAACATGTTGGAAATGCAATGTATATAATTGAACAAATAAATGAAGAATTTGATATTGTTTTTTTAGATGCAGATAAAAGTAATTATGTGAATTATATGAATTTAATAGTACCTAGACTAAAGAAGGGGGGAGTTCTAATTTCTGATAATGTGTTATGGAGCGGTAAAGTACTACAAAAACCAGAAAAAAACGATTTAGACACAAAAGCCCTTCAAAAATTCAATACTACTTTAAAAAATCATTCTGAATTAGAAACAATCTTACTGCCAATAAGAGACGGCCTTAGTCTAAGTAGAAAACTTTAAAGATTACGTTTAACTGAATCGGATAATTCATCTAAATCTTTTTTAGCACTTTTAATTTCCTTATTTAACTTTTTCACAACTGAGGCTGAAGAATCCTCGATGTCTGATGATTTTTGAATTTCAGTTTTAATTTCATTTGTTGCATGTCGAATTTGAGTAATTCCCTTAGCCATTCCTCTTGCGATAGATGGAATTTTATCTGCACCAAAAACCAACAAAACAATAAAAAAAATTAAAGCTATTTCAGCTCCACTTATAAATAGAAACATTATCTAATTTTTAACAAATATAAAAAAACCAGAATGAACTATAATAGCAGTTTAAATTCATTTTTATAAAAATAAAAATCTACCCTTTGATTTTTGCTTTAAATTTTTCAAAATCAGAAGAAGATTTTTCTTTTGGCCAACTGTTATTCGAATTGTCAATATCTGCTGTCTCCATGTCAGGATCAACTTTCACTCCAATCAATTCTTTATTTGTAGCTAATACTTTTCTAACTGAATTATCATTTTTTCTCCATACCTGTACAGGATATTTTATTCTATCCTTAGTTCCATCTTTATATGAATACTCTACAATTAGAGGCATAACTAGTCCACCTGGTTTTTCGAATTCAATTTCATAAAAATATTTTGGAAGATTATTTTTTTCAGTTGAATTATCACCAAAACTTTCGTCAATATATTTTTTTAAGGGAATTGAATTATTAAAATCTACTTCCCCATTATTTTCTCCATTTTCAGGAGACATAAATACATAATCTGGAGCAAGATCATTTGCTGTCATTCCATAAGCTGATAATATTTTATCTACCTCTGGTCCGGGTTTAGATGATATTTTATATTTCTTAACACCTTTTACTCCAATATCCACATAATCCGTTGAATAAAACCATCCCCTCCAAAACCAATCTAAATCAACGGCAGAAGCATCTTCCATAGTTCTAAAAAAATCTTCAGGCGTTGGATGTTTAAACATCCATCGTTGAGAATACGTTTTAAATGCGTGATCAAACAACTCTCTTCCCATGATAGTTTCTCTTAGTATATTCAGTGCAGTTGCAGGTTTTGCATATGCATTTGGTCCTAATTGAAAAACATTTTCAGGATTTGACATTATAGCCGAAATATTATCTTGATTTCCTGACATATAAGGAGTTATCTTAGAAGGCTCACCTCTTCTTGAAGGATATTTGCTAAGAGGGTTAATTGCTTCTTTAAAATTCTCACCAAACTCTTGTTCGGTCAAATACTGCATAAAAGTATCTAACCCTTCATCCATCCAGCCCCATTGACGTTCATCTGAATTAACAATCATAGGAAAGTAATTGTGACCCACTTCATGAATAATAACACTTATCATTCCAAACTTTACTCGATCTGAATACTTTCCATCTTCATCAGGACGACCGTAATTCCAACATATCATCGGATACTCCATTCCTTGATTTTTAGCATGAACTGAGACTGCTTTAGGATATGGATAATCAAACGTGTATTTTGAATACGTGTCTAATGTTTGCGCAACAGCTATGGTTGAATATTTTTCCCACAAAGGATTTCCTTCTTTAGGATAAAGTGAAACAGCCATAACTTTTCTTGGACCAACCTTAACTGCCATCATATCCCAAATAAATTTTCTTGAACTAGCAAAGGCAAAATCACGTACATTTTTAGCTATATACTTCCAGGTTTTTTTCTTTTCTGAAAATTTAGATTCTTTTTCAACTACTTCTTCTTGATTTACAATAATGACTGGCTTATCGAATGAATTTTGAGCTTTTTTATATCTTTTAAATTCTTCATTTGTTAAAACTTCACGAGGATTTTTCAAGTCTCCAGTTGCCTCTACTACATGATCCGCTGGGACAGTCAAGTTAACTTCATAATTTCCAAAGTTTAAAGCAAACTCTCCGTTACCCCAAAATTGATAATTCTGCCATCCCTCAACATCATTATAAACAGCTAGTCTAGGAAAAAATTGAGCGATAACATAGGCTCTATTTCCATCCGTAGGAAAAAATTCATACCCTGATCTTGCACGATTTGTTACATGATTATTGATTTTATACCACCACTTTATTTTAAAAGAATAACTTTCACCACTCTCAATAGGATTTGGTAAATCAACTCGCATCATGGTGTTGTTTATAGTGTATTTTAACGGTAAGCCTGAATTAGATTTAACCCAGTTTATATTAAAACCTCCGTCAAAAGGCTTGTCAAAATATTTAGCAGCGAAAGCTTCAACAGGAATAAGTGGATCAGCTCCTCCTCCATTTTTTTCAAGTGCTGGAGCATCTTTTTTTCTAATGTTTTGGTCTAATTGAATCCATAAATAATCTAATTGATCTGGTGAATTGTTTTTATAAATAATTGTTTCTTCTCCATATAATTTTGTGTTTTTATCATCAAGCTCAATATCCATAATATAATCAACTTGTTGTTGATAATAATCTGAACCTGGTGCTCCAGAAGCAGTTCTATATCGATTTGGAGTCGAAAACTCTTCATATAATTGCTTAAATTTGTTATTGTTACCATGTCCTGGTTTAGGTAATGAAGAAACACCTTCTTGAGCACTAGTATTGAAGCTAATAAAAATTATAAGGGATATAGAGTAAATAAATTTTTTCATTATAACTTGATTTAAAGTTATCGAATATAATATTATTTTTTTTAAAAATAATATTTAACTAATCAAGGAATAAAGTAGCTTTTGGATTATTTACATCAAGTAAAAAGCTTTTTCTGAATTTATCAATTTTAAAATGAATAATATTCTGTTGATTTTTAAAAAAATCAAATAAAATATAATTTTCAAAAGACACACTTTTAATCTTTTCAAATAATTTAACCTCATAATAAACTTGTAGCATGTCTGTTTTATACTCCTTTCCAATAAAATCAAGAATCATTGGCTCTTGGTTAGCTAATATTTTAAATTTTTCAATTATATATTGATTCAATTGTTTGTTTATTTCGATAGAATTCGAATCTGGATCAAGTTTTAAATTATTGTTTTTTGTAATTACATCCTCAAAATCATTAATAAACATTCTAATTGTAATCTGAAGAATATTTTTTTTCTTTATATAATCAACTTGAGTTGTCGAAACGTAATAGTCATGAAACTCAAGTTCAACATTTTCTCCTTGAGAAAGCATCATGATAAATA